>CAQBGY010000024.1 GCA_948759685.1 uncultured Eubacterium sp. | reverse complement strand
GCAAAGATACGCTGGGTTGCGATGCGTGTCAAGGCGGAAAATAGAATGGTTACGTATAACCAAGTTGGTGAATATTTATTTTTCTCTTTTTCAGTAGCAAAAGCAGGGTGTTATTACCCGAAAATGCCGCATTTCATATCTAAATCGTATAAAAACAAAAACTACCAAGTTGGTAATTACTTGGTAGTTTTTATGTGGACTAGATATCTTTATTACAGTTCGTCCGATTCCATTCGCTTTAACAGTTGTTCGATTACTGATGTAAAAAAGGCAGTTCGATTTTTCTTTCTGCTTTTGAGAGTTAGATATGTTCGATAATAATCTCCTAAATCTATATCAAAAGCTGCTTCAATGAAAGCCATGATTTCTTTTATTGTCACATTTCCATTATTGAGTGTTGCAATAGCAACAAGTCCATATCCAAACTCTACTGCATCTGATTTAGAGCCAGTCCATTTCAGATTAAAGTCAGAAAGTGCCGCTCGTATTTTAGATATTTGCATTTTCCTGTCTAACAATTGTAATTGTCTATTAAGATATATTCGTAGCATTTCATTCGACAAAATTTTAGCTACTTTGTAATCATATCCAGTAGAAAAGGCTGGGTCTTTATCTAAAAATGCACTATCAACACACAATCTGAAATTCGCTTTATATCGAACAAAGTAATAAGAATCTAAGTGGGTTGCTTTCGAACGATAATATTGGTAGAAATCAAGATTTTGGTCAAAGAAATATTTCAAATTATCCAATTGGCAATGAAGATACTCTCGTTGTACATCATCACTGCCAATCGGACGTTTCATCTCAATTCTTGTTATTTTGTAAAAGTATAAATACCGACTAAGAATGTCTGGCTTTATATCTTTAAAGAAATGAATTTCTTCTTCTTCGTTCTGAAATTCATATTTTACAGTCATGCTCCGCAAGTTATCGAATAAAGGCCGTATGACATCTATCATATACAAAGCATCCTCCACGCAGACATTTTCATCAATGCCAAGCAACTCCATTTCTTCATTTATTCGATGCAATATTTCATTGATATAATCTTGCATGATTGAATTTCGTTATAATCAGAAATTTGCATTTCGGGGTGTACGTGGAAACGGAATAACATCCCGAATGTTTGTCATGCCTGTAATGAACAGCATCAACCGTTCAAAACCCAATCCAAAGCCTGAATGGGGAACAGTGCCAAATTTGCGTGATTCAAGATACCACCACAGTTTTTCGGTATTCATATTCAATTCTTTCATTCGCTGCAATAATTTTGTATAGTCGGTTTCCCGTTCAGAACCTCCTATGATTTCCCCAATTTTCGGAAATAATACATCCATTGCACGAACTGTCTTCCCATCTTCATTTTGTTTCATATAGAATGCTTTTATCTCTTTAGGATAATCTGTAACAATCACAGGGCGGCGAAAATATTCTTCCACCAAATGACGTTCATGTTCAGCACATAAATCAATTCCCGGTTTTACAGGGTAGTCAAACTGACGCCCGGATTCTTGTAAAATCTCTATAGCTTTAGAATAAGGCAAACGCATAAATTCATTATTTACAACGAAATGTAATTTATCCATTAAACCATTATCTACGTTGTCATTTAAAAAAGCTAAATCACTTTCGCAATTTTCAAGTGCATAACGGATTAGATATTTCAAAAAGTCCTCTGCCAAATCCATATTGTCGTTAATATCATTAAAGGCAACTTCCGGTTCAATCATCCAAAATTCGGAAAGATGACGGAATGTATTTGAATTTTCTGCCCTAAAGGTCGGGCTAAAGGTGTAAATTGCCCCCAATGCTAACGCACCAAGCTCGCCCTCTAATTGTCCCGAAACTGTTAAATTGGCTGGGGAACCGAAAAAATCATCTTTTAATTCCGTTTTGACTTCAAAGAGTTCTCCTGCTCCCTCACTATCAGATGTTGTTATTATAGGAGTATTGAAATAGAAGAATCCTCTTTCATTGAAATAACGATGTATGGCAAAAGCCATATTATGGCGCATACGAAATATTGCGCCAAAAATATTTGTGCGTAAGCGTAAATGAGCTATTTCCCGTAAGTATTCTAAAGAATGTTCCTTTTTCTGTAAGGGGTATTCCTGTGGGTCTGCTATTCCATATACTTCAATATCTCCGGCTATTACTTCTACTTGTTGTTTACCTCCGGCAGACCGGATAAATTTGCCCTTTATACCGATTGAACTTCCTGTAGTAATAGTCTTTAGCATGTTCTTTTCAAACTTTACATGTTCAATCACAATTTGAAGATTGTGTACAGTAGAGCCATCATTTAAAGCAATAAAGCTTATATTTTTACTCTGCCGATGCGTACGAACCCAACCTCTCACATAGACATCAATTCCATAAATATCTGATTTTAATAAATCTACGATTCTTATTTTCATAACATTATTCTTTTATGCAATATCTCTAATACTTATAATAAGAGCATTATTAGACGTAAACTTGTCATTAAGAAATAAATCATAATTCAATTCAACACGAATGCGGTCATCATATATTTTAAGCTGATAAAGCAATGTCCTTACTTTTATATTAATATCTCCATCAGCAGTGATATAATCCGATTCCGTTAATTCCCCATTTAGGAAAGACATTTCAGTAAAAATCGACCCTGCACGATATAAATTAGCTTTTTCCGGATTGATTATCAGTCGGTTTTCAACAACATGTCCTCCTGCACATAATTCTCGGTATAAAACAGAATGACTACTACCGGAACGTGAATAGTTTCCAATGGCATTAGTTACTATTTTATCCGTATAGTCGTCATACCGTTGAATATTTTGAACGATTATTCTAACATCCTTTTTCATAAATGAGGCAAGTTCTCACGGTATTGCCGCAAATAAGCTTCATCTTGATTATGGATTTGTTGTTCCAAAAAATGAACCATCTTTTGCTTATCTGTTTTTAAGTTACCACGGACTTGGATTAAGTTAGAAGCTCCATCAGTAGCAAATCTTGCATTTACCGTCAAGCTCTGAATCAGTGTTTTTAACTCCTGCAATTTTTCAATCTCTGTTTCCTCTTTCCAATTTCCTGCTTGAATTTCTTGAAATAGTTGAGAGGTTGGATAGATGGTTAGCATGGAAGCATCTATGATTTGTGGGTGAAGTTGGTTGAAGATTTCCGCAGTTGCCTTTGCGCCAATTTCCCCTCTCCCTGAACCGGAAATGCCAGTCAAGTAAAAGAAATTGTAGCTCATATCCACCTCTTCTAACTTTTTGCATTGTTCGATAATATCTTTAGACAAATATCCCTTTTTCATAAAAACAAGTGCTTCATCATCTCCCGTTTCAATTCCAAACGTAATTCCATCATAACCGAGGTCTTTCAACTCTTGCAAGTCTTTGACGGATTTCTGGCTAACATCAGTTATTCTTGCAAAACAACCGATGCTCTGACAGTTTGGAAAATATTCATGTACCATTTTCGCCAATGTTTTGAGCTTATCCACACTAAGTACAAAAGGATTAGCTCCTGTAAAGAATACTCTGTCTGCATCTTTATAGTAGTGATTAGCTTCTTTCAAATCTGATTTAACTTCTTCGAGCGGTGACATTCGAAACTTGAAAGGCAAGTCTTCATAAAGAGTACAGAACTTGCATGAATGATGGGTACATCCTGCTGTAACTTGAATTAAAAGGGAGTATGCCTCATAAGGCGGTCTCCAAATAGTTCCTGTGTAATGCATAATTATTTCTCCTTTTATTTATGTAAACAATAACCAAAAACAGTAGAATATCAACTGTTATTTAGTTTCTTTTTCGATGGCAAAGTTATAAATATACTTAGTATAAAAAAAGAAGTTACTTAAACGTTAGGCAGTTACAAAGGGGTAACTATTTTTGCGTATCAGATAGTTACGTGCGAAAAAAAAATAAAAAAAGATGGGAATGGTATATTTATAGGGTGATGTAGAGAAGATTTATAAAAAGCACCCGGTGTCCCTCCGGGTGCTTCAACCACAAAAATTTCAATTATAAATCTATCTATAATGAAACTTTCTGTGGCAAATATAACTATTTCCGTCTTATTTCTTCGGTTTGCCTTTCTTTTCAGGGAACACGAAAGTAACATTAAACTGCCCGTCAAAGGCAAGTGAAGCGTCAAAGACTTTGCCGGTCTTGCTTTTAAAACCTTTGATTAGCCCGGTTTTCCCGGTAGTCACCAGTTCGGTAATCTGTTTGTCCGTTAGCAGCTTGTCGCTCTTGTTACGGAAGATGGTAACGGAACAATCCACATTGGAACATTTGGCGACTTTCGGATAGAAAAGGATGCGTCCGGTCTTGCATTTGGGGCAAATGCAACCACTACCCGAAGCGAAAGAAAGCTGAACATCCAACAGTTCAGCCGTGATTTGCCGTGCGTACACTTCGATACCCTTACGGAACGTATCGGGGTTCATTTCGCTGCTTTCTATTTTGGCAAGCGTATTTTCCCACATACCCGTCATTTCAACGTCTGCTATCTTCTTGTCCCGGATGATATTGTAAACGGCAAGACCTTTCTCGGTCGGGACAAGGTTCTTTTTCTCCCGGACGATATACTGGCGGGAAAACAGCGTTTCGATGATGGCTGCCCGTGTTGCGGGCGTACCTATACCCGTATTTTTCATGCTGGCTTTCAGGTCGGCATTTTCCAGTTCCTTACCTGCCGTTTCCATCGAAGAAAGCAAACTGCTTTCCGTGTGTAACGGCTTGGGCTTGGTCTGTTTTTCCAGTAATTCAATATCGGAAAGCGGTAAACTATCTCCGTCCTGCATGGCGGGCAAAGTGGCGTTATCTTCCCCGTCCTCTTTCTCGCCGAATACGGCACGCCATCCGGCGGACTTGATTACAGACCCTTTGACCGTGAAAAGCGAGCCTGCACAATCAAGCGTTACACTGGTAACGTCTTTGACGCATTTTTCAGAAAAGGCTTCCAACATCCGTCCGGCTATCAGTTCATAGATTGCCTGTTCGTCCGCTTCCAGTTTGCCGGGCAGGTTTTCCGTTACTATCAGGGCGTGGTGGTCTGTTACCTTGCCATCGTTCACGGAACGGGAATTTAAGGATTTGCCTTTCATCCCAGCTGCATACCCGGCAAAGCGGGCGTACTGTTCCAAATTAACAAGACGTTCGGGGATTTCCTCGAATACGTCCTGTGAAATATAACGGCTTCCGGTTCGGGGATAGCTGATCAGTTTACCCTCGTATAACTTTTGTGCGATGGATAGGGTTTTGTCTGCGGAAAAGTTCAGTCTCGTATTCGCTTCTTTTTGGAGCGTGGTTAAATCATAGAGCAAGGGCGGTTCTTGGTTCACTTCCTTACGTTCTACGGTTTTCACCTGAACCGTTTCCGCTTCCTTTATCCTTTGCAGCGTGTCGATGGCGGGCTGCTGCTTATCGTATTTGTCTGCGGATAGTGCGGCAAAGGAAACATTGTCTTTTGCTGCCTGTAATTTCAGTTGCCAATACTTTTGCGGGACAAAGTTCTTGTTCTTTAAAAAGCGGGTACATATCATTGCCAACGTGGGCGACTGTACTCGTCCCAAAGAGAATATTCCTTGTCCGGCTGCCACGCTTAAAGCCTGTGTACCATTTATGCCAATTAAATAATCCGCTTCGCTGCGTGCCTGTGCCGAAAGGAAAAGGTTATCATACAGGCTACCGTCTTTCAGGTTTTGCAGTCCCTCACGGATTGCCTTGTCCGTAAGGCTGCTTATCCATAAACGGACAAAAGGCTTGTTGCATCCGATATACTGGTAGATGTAGCGAAAGATAAGTTCTCCCTCTCTCCCTGCATCGGTGGCGACAATTATCTTATCCGACTGGTCGAATACGTCTTTGATTACCTTTAGTTGTTTCAATGCGCCGGGGTCTGCCTTGTACCCTTTTTCCGCTTTCACCTGCCGGGGTGCAAGTTGAAAACTATCCGGGATAATAGGCAGACTTTCCCGGCGGAAACTCTGTATGCCGTAGGCTTCTGGCATTGCCAAACCAACAAGATGCCCGAAAGCCCATGTAACGAGATACCCGTTACCCGAAAGGTAGCCATCCTGTTTTTCATTCGCTCCTAAAATGCGGGCAATGTCCCTTGCCACGCTTGGTTTTTCTCCGATTACTGCAATCATTCTAATTTCGATTTTAAATGTTCCACTTCTTTTTGTCTTAGGATTTTCCGGTCATAGTAGATGTGATAGCCATCTACATAAAATTGTCGGTTCTGCTCGTCTATGGCTTCCCAGTCTGTTTTGTAACAGGTGAAGAAAAACAGGGCAAAACCGACAACCGGGATAAGGATTAATACCGCTATCATCTTTTGCGCCCTCTGCTTTGTTTGGGTTTGTCCGCTTGCTCCTGCTTCTCCTTTTTATCCTGCTTGGTCTTTTGTTTTTCAGTGGGCTTGTCCTGACCCTTTTTCAAGGGTTCTTTCACTTTCTTGGTGGCTTCGTTGGTCTTGCCCTCCGAATTGACCGCAACCTGTGTACGGTTCTTGCTTGCCGGGGTAATCTCTTTCACGGCGGAACGGTCAAAGCTGGGATTGTCACTGTAAAAGCCTAACTTCTTCTTATCATGGTTCACCTGAATATAAGCATCGTATTCGACCCCTCTCCGGTCTTTCAGCCCGGCAACAAAAATGGTCTTGTCATTGACTAAATCCTGCTGTTGCTGGCGGGATAGCTCTATTCCTGAAATGCTCTTGGGTATGGTTACACCGTCACTGGTGACAAGGCTGTTCTGCTGCGTCTGTTTCTGCCCTTGCTCCTGTGACTGTTTGGCATTGGGATAGATAAATTCCAGACTTTTCTTGTCGGCATTGACCTGAACGGTTGCGGAAAAGGGTTTTTTACGGTTGGAAATCATATTTTCAAGGAATACCCCTTTTCCCTCCCGTAAGGCTTCCTTTTGTTCCTTGTTCAGTTTGACACCCTTTATTTCATCAGGGATTTGGACGCTGCTTGCACGCATGGAAACCAGTTCGTTTGTCACTTTATCCACACTGACGAAAGAGGGTATCATTTCTCCAGTGATATAGTTTTTCAGGTTCACTATCCGTCCCATGTTTCCCGTTTCAAGAAGATTGGCTTTATCCTCTTTGGAAAATTCATGTCCGAAGAACGGGCGTTCAAGTTCCGGCTTTTGTCGGATGCCGTGTATCGCCAAAACCACATTCCCGTCCTTGTCGTGCCGGAAAGATAGGCGTGCGTCCATCTTCATAATGGCGGAATTGTAGTTTCCCGAAATGATGAACGCTCCGGGTGACTTATAACCCCTTAACATGGGTTCTAAAGCCTTTGCCTTTTCAAGCTGTTCTTTGGATAGCCCGAAGTTTTTCAGGGCTTCCCAGTTCACCTTGTCAGGGTCGATGACGTACTTGCTTTTGTCGGGTTGCTGCGGTGCTTGTGCCGTTACTCCCGCTTCTTTGGTTGGCTGCTGCTCTTTCTTCACTTCCTGCTTCACGGTTTCAGGTGTCACCCGGTAACGCTCTATGCCCGCTTCGTTTTCAGGTGTCGGATGATTGAAATTATCCCTGATTATCGGCTCGATTTTGGAAAGTTCAATCTTCGGGATTTTGAAGAAGTTGAAGCGGGTCGGGTTTTTCAACTGGTTCATCATGTTGGAAAAGAAGTTGGAAAAGAAATCACCGTGACGGTCGAATTTCAGTAGTTCGCTGTTGTTCTCCGGTGGCACGGTTTGGAGTTCCCCATTTTCATCCACGCCTTTTACTGCGCTGATTGTCTTTTTCTCCTTATCCAGTACAAGAAGAATATCCATCATCTGTTCGTCAGTGGTGGATTGGCTGACTGTGTTTACATCCATAACTTTTTGAATTTTAGTGAGTAAATAAAAATTTCGGAAGTAAAAGTAAGGATGAAATAGAGTATATTTAAGGATTTGGGAACAGGTGGCATCATTAGTCCTCGTTTGGCTTTATTTGTCCAAGCATATCAATAATTGCCGATAAATTATTATCTTTGAAAGCGAATATCGTTTTGTATAATCACCAATTAAAGTAGATATGATAATAACCGTAATAATATTGATTATTTTATTCTTGATGGGTTGGAGTAGTATAAAATGCAATCTTAACAAATACATCAAAGATAATAACAGTGTAATTGAATATAGAGATAAGTTCATAGAATTTTGTAATCAGTTCAATAGTAATAATAACCAATCAACCTCTCTTGAGTTATATAATTGGCTTATTATGAATTCTCAACATATTCAGAATATAATTAGTGGATTTGGAAAGATGGATTATAAACCTGCATTTGCTCAATACTATATCCGCAATTATGAAGTTATTTTGAATACAATACCAAAGTTTAGAAATCACGACATTGAGAAATTTGACATATATTCAACAGACGAATGTTTATTAAGATATATAGGTTATCAAAATGAGAGAATAAGTTGTATAAAAAGACAAATTAAAAATCCAATTATATGGTTTCGAGAAGGAGTGAAAAGTATAATTAATATCATACCGTTTCTTTTTAATTGGTTTGGTATCATATCATCATCACGAGTTAGGAGTATTATAAATAGTAATTTTTGGAATCTTATTTCTGGAATTATTGCATTAGCTGGTTTCATCAGTTCATTAGTCACAATAATTGCTGGGAAAGAGGATATTTTGAATTTATTTAATTATATAAGTACTTTGTAAAATGGATTATTTTTCAAGCGTTAAACCTATATTAAACAAGTTGACAAATTACAATATTATTGATAATCTGTTTGTTATTCGTCAATATTTACTTGCACTTGAAAAAGGGATAGGATATAATAGACTTCCCCACATAGAGAATAGTAACAGTGTTATTCTTATGCCTAATATATGTGACTTTCTAATTGCTAATTCTCTAAAATACTGCACTTTTAATAAAGGAAAATACTATCTTGGCAACTTTAAAGATAGATTAAGAATAGTTGTAGAACTTACCAAATTAGAAGAAAAAATAAATAAAGATGCGATAGATACTGATATATGGACATGGTTACATTCATTCTGCTTTAACCAAACAAAGCTGCAAAATTCAACAAATATCATTTATGAAACATATCGCTACTATTGGATTTTTAAAGATGAAAAACTTTGTAAAGTTATTGAGGATAATATTAATATGAAATACAAAGATTTTGTTATTTGTGCTTTTTGGTTATATTCAAAATTTACTCAACAGTTTGCATTTAGACTTAATCATTTAATTTCCTTTCCTGAAAATTATCAAGGGACTCCATTTAGTGCCGAAAATATTCAAAAAACCATATCAATATTTTGTAAAACTTTATCAGAACATAGGGAAATGTCAAGATTGCATACAAAATATACAGACGAAGAACTATTCAATTATAATAACTCTCCACATATAATCTATCCTCTTTTTGAATATAACAATAATATCTATTGTATATCACCAAGATATTTATTAAATCAATTAAATTCTGGTATATATTACATTGCAAACATTCCGCAAAATAATGTTTCTGGAGCTTTTGGAAAAAGTTTTGAAAAATACACAGGAGAAATTATAAAACATTACAGTCCTTCTTCTTATTTCATATCCCCCGAAATTCCCTACGGAAAAGATAATAATAAAACATCTGATTGGATTATTTCAGATTCAGAAAATATTCTTTTCATTGAATGTAAGGCTAAACGCTTGATGGCTAAATCTAAAAAACAATGGACTTTTGATATAACAAATATAGATTATGTCATTAATAACAACTTGATTAATGATGAAAATTATATTAAATCAATTCCTGATACTTTAACTAAAGACATTATCATATTAGGAAAAGAGATAGGGAAAATATATAAAGTTTACAATGATTATAAATCAAATAAAATAGCCCAATTACCTTATAATGAAAGTAAAACATTTATCCCAATAATGGTGACGATCGAAGAATGGTATGCCGGGTGTCCAAGCATAAATGATTGCTTAACTCGGATTGCAGAAGCATATCTTAAAAAGAAGCACATTGATATTTCAATTATTCAAAAAAGCAAATACAAAATCATCTCAATAGATACTTTTGAGATTGATTACCAAATAATGGCAATAGAAGGAATATCCAGTTTCTTCAAAATGGAAAAAAACAATATACTTGATGAATATAAGAAAAAATTTCATTTAGATTCTCATTTTTTTGATAAATTTTCAGAAGAACTTATATCTCCAATTGGAGATATAATAGCAGAAAACAACAAGTATTCGTGCTAATATATATTCGTTTAATTTTTAAAGAAAAGTGTATATGGGAATAATGAAAGAATATTATTTTGATATGTTGGAAGAGAAATACAATAGCCGTTTGGCTAGTATCTTAGGTATAACTACAGATGAATTAGATATAATAGAACCTGTTATTGAAGAATATACAGGATATGATGAAACTCTGTATAGCTATGTTGTATCTTTCAAAAAAGATTCTCCACAAGATATTTTAAAAAAGATAAATAAAATTGACAATAACAACCAAGTATGGATTGATTCATGGGAATTAGATAGCCAAGACTACGAAGACTATACTTATACATCAATACCTTATAAAAATTCACACGAGGAATATCAACAAAGTATAATTAATATTGATAGATTAAGTAAAATAAAATTGGAAACTGAAGAATTGGATAAAATATTTAGAAAACAAATATATTGTAGTATTGTGTCTTCTTTAGAACTATTTTTATATGAAACAATTATCAATTTAACAAAATCAAATAGCAAATATGTTGATAATATTATAATTAATCATCCTCGATATAAAGAACCAGCTATAGCTAAAAAAACTAATAGTGAGAAACAAAAAATGGTAAAATCAGCTTTGATGAACTTGAACTATCATAATTTAGAGAAGGTATCTGTTTATTACAACTCTGCGTTCAATATAAATTTCCCAACATTTGAAGATTTAAAGAAACATCTCACTGGCATACGAAATGATGTTGTTCATAGAAATGGAAAGACATTGGATGGGGATATTGTTGAGATTACAGAAAATGAAATTAATGAATTATTAAATTTGTCCAATAAGTTAGTTGATTATATTGCAGAAAAGTTGAATCTGAGTAGTTTACCTTTTTAGGAAGGGATAAAATAGTAGCTATTTACCCTTCCTTATTTGTTATAATTTATTCTTCTGTTTTGATTAGATGTTGCAATTCAGGGTCGTTCTTTATCCGTTCCATTTCATCCGTGACAATCTGCTGAACTTCCTGCTTGACCCGGTTGTAATTTGCCTGTATTTCTTCCTGCATCCGGTCGTTCCCGTCCTCGTCCCTGAAATCTATGATTTGGGGCAGCTTCTTATATTGGGCTATTTCCCGCTTCACTTTCTCATTATCCACCACAATTTCGCAATGGAATATTTTCTGTTCTATCCTTTCATCGAAATTGTCACTGACCGCACCCACGAACATACCCTGTGTTAAGTTGGATATTTTACTGGGTGGTATCAAACTATCCATCTGCGTACTGATAGAGGTTGATTTATCATTCCGGTTGATAGTCATGCTTTGGCGTTTTTGCAGTACCTTTCCGAAACGGTCTGAAAGCGTTTTAGCCGTTTCAGAAACCACCTGACCGGAAAAGACATTACCTACTGTATTTTCGATTACTTTGCTTTCCTTGTCCCCATAGTCCCGGCGTAACTGGCTGAAATCCTGAAAGCCCAAACAGACCGCTACCTTGTTGCTTCGTGCTGTTGCTATCAGGTTATCCAGTCCTCGAAAATAGATGGTCGGTAGTTCGTCAATAATTACAGAGCTTTTCAGTTGATGCTTCTTGTTTATCAGCTTCACAATACGGGAATTGTACAATCCCAAAGCACAGGAATAGATATTCTGACGGTCGGGATTATTACCTACTACTAATATTTTAGGTTCTTCCGGGTTGTTTATATCCAGTGAAAAATCATCACCTGTCATTACCCAATATAAAGCTGGGCTTATCATACGGGAAAGCGGTATTTTAGCGGATGCAAGCTGCCCTTGCAACTGGTCTTGGGCGTTGGATTCCCATGCGTCCATAAACGGTGAAAGGTAGTTTTCCAGTTCGGGATAACTGGTTAAAATTGTAAACGTATCGGCATATTTCTTATTCAGGAACTCGATTGCGTGCGGGAATGTACAATACTTACCACCCTGATAGATTTTCAAAAACCACACAATAGAAGCCAGTAAGATAATCGGACTTTCCACAAAGAAATCCCCCTGTTTGGTTATCCAACTGCGGTTCAAATTTAACATGATTGTATAACTGGCTTCGTATGCGTCCGATATGTCCGTCATAAATGCCGGATTTATCGGGTTGCATCGGTGACTTTTACGTGGGTCGTCAAAGTTAATCATGTAGAATTTAGGCTTTACCTTATACCCGTCTAAATGGTTGATTAGATGGTTGTATGCTATCTCCGAAAGGTCGGGGAATTTGTAGTCATAAATATAAACAGCAAAACCTTTTTCAATTTGCTGTTTGATGTAATTATTGACTATCGCATACGATTTTCCCGAACCGGGTGTACCTAAAACCATGCTTGCCCTGAACGGGTTTACAATGTTTATCCATCCGTCATTCCATTTCTTCTTATAGTAGAAACGGGTCGGCAGGTTGATAGAATATTCGTTTTCAATCAGACGTGTTTCCTGTGCGAAACTTTCATTCTCGGTGTTAAACACATCATCCATCAGGTTGTTTTTCAGCAAACGTGAAATCCATACTCCGGCAGCAAGTAGCGAAAGATACCCGGCGGTCATGGTAAAGATATACAATGCTGTGTTTGCCGCCAGTGGCAACGGCAGAACCAACAGCCACCAGTTCAGGAAAAACAGGATAAAACCGATTGTCAGGAATACATAAATCTTGTTCCATGTGATTTTTTCCTCTTTCACTCCCTTTGTACCCAAACAGGAAAGCGCAAGGAATACCACTGAAAAGAGTTTGGTGTACAGGATATTGGAGAACAGCCCGGCGGTACGCTGGAAGTTCAGCAGGATTTTATCGACTACCCCGATATTGATACCCCACTGCCGGAACGACTGGTAACAAAACCAGTAGATGTTTATCACTACAAATAAAATACTGATTGCCCGCATAAAGTCCATGACCTTTGCAAGTCCTCTTAAATCATCTTCATTCTGCATAATTGAAATTTTATAGTTATTAAATACGTCTTTGTTTCTTCTTCTTTTTCTTCTTGGGTGGTGGAACTTGGCTGTTGTCGGGTGGCGTATCGTTCCCACCGGATAACAGGCTGAACAGTCCTGCAATGGTTTTGCCTGTATTTTCAAGGTGTCCGGTCGGGTTAAATTCCAGTGCGTCTTCCTGCATTTCCTGTTTGCTGTTTCCCGACAAAGTATGGGAGCCGGAAAACAGGTCATTGAACACATTGGCGGAAAAGTCCTTTCCCAACCGTGAACCGTTCAGGACGGTACGGTTTTCGTGGTCGATGAATGTTACACCGTATATCCTGCCTGTATCGTTCTGACGGAAAAGTACATCTATGCCTTTCGCTTTCAATTCCGTAATAAGCTGTTCCCGGCTACGGGCGGATTGCATCACTGCGCCGACTGTCCGGCGAGTACGCTCTTTCAGGTTCTTGTCCTGAATGTCCTTTGCCGATTTCTTGATACGCCGCTGAATGGCTTCGTAACCTACCGACTTACCCAAAGAAGAAGATTTGAACGGGTTTCCCTGTTTCTCCCCTTTGTCATTGGTCGCTGAATAGACAATACCGTTATAGGGTTTGCCGTTCGCTTCCCCTTTCACTTCCTCCGCCTGTACATTATATATAGATAGCAACGCTTTGTATTCCGTAAAACTTTGGAAACGGTAACTGCTGGCAAGGGCTTTCACCGTATTGGATAACTGGTGCTTTACGTCCCCTGCCCGGTAGTCCACCTTTTTAAGTTCGGGGCGTTCGGCTGCCTGTTTCTTCTCTGCCGGATGCAGCCCGTACTTCTGTTCCAGTTCACGGGTGATTTGTTTGCTGCGGATATGCTCGAACTTGTCGTTTATCTTTTTGCCCGTATCGTCCACCCGGATGGAAACGATATGTATATGATGCCTTGCAATATCTTCGTGCTTGTACACCATATACGGCTGGTTGCCATACCCCAACTTATCCATATACTCTTTGGCTATATCTGCAAGCTGGCTGTCTGAAAGCACATCATCCGGGTGTGGGTTCAGGGAGATATGGATAATCGGTTTTTCCGTTTTCAGGTCTGCGGGCAGGTGCATATCGAAACATTCCATACAACGCCGGATGCTGAAATTCCCGTCCTCGCTCTCAAACATACGGTTGCTTAAAAGTACCTTTCCTTGCTCTTCATCCACCTTGTTTTGGTTGTAGGAAAGCGCACCGAACAGGGAGCTTACTACGCTTATCTTTGCAACCATCTTGTTTCAAATTCACGGGTCAGTTCAATAATTTGGCAATTCAGGTCGGCAAGTTCTATCGTTGCCTTTTCCAGTTTATAGAGAAATGCGAGTGCTTTCTTCTCTGAAAAATTGGTATGGAGAGCCTTTACCACCTGATTGTAATTCACGGCAATTCCCCTGTACTGGGAATATAAAGCGGTCAGCCGGGTATAATATTCGACTGCCGCCTTGTCGATTTTAATCACTTTGAACGGTTCGCCGAAGATGCGGGCGGTGATAAAATGCGCTTTGGTGCGCATACCGGACTGGTCGAACAATGCCAAAAAGCGGGCGTGGTCTATCGCATTGAAGCTGATAGAGTACCTGAACACTGCCGGGTCTGCTTTGGGCTTGCGTCCTGCGCCACCCGGACGGGGCGCATTTTCATTTTTCTGTTTCATGCTACATTTTTTTAAAGGGTTACGACTTCGGAGTGACCCTATCCCGGCTTCGTCCGGGCAAGGCGTTCAAAGCTGCTGAAAGAATTTCAAGCTGCTTAGAACACACCTTGCTATTTGCCAGTGCAAATAAAAATCCGCCTACGGACGGATTGGGGTTAGCGGATATTGGAACGCTCCCGGTGGCGGGGGCTTGGTTAGCCTGACCGATACCTTTCGGTTGCAAAGTAACGGGTATTAAAAATGCTGTGAAATAGCGGGTTATAGGACAAATGAGGACAAACGGGGACATTTGAGGACACATCTCGAAAGGGGTTGTTTTTCTACGTTTATTTGTCCCGGATTTAAGAAAGAAAGCAATATGGATAGATGGATATATGTAACGGAAAGCGGACGGAAAGAAAGCGGTTTTGAAAACTTGAAAACAAGATTTCAAGATTGCAATCTTTCAAGAAAGCAGGAAAGCAAACCGGATGGGATGATTGAAAGAAAACAGTCTGCAAAGAAAATAAGCTGTCTTTGTGGAAAGAATGAAAACAAAGAAGCAAGAAAGAAAACAATCACTCCGGCTTTCGAGCTTTCAACATGGAACGAAAGAAAACCATCCGTCAATCTGAACGGATGGAATGAAATAAAGATGTATCACAATAATTCAAAATGACAATGAAGAAAGAAACCTTGTATGTGGCTTTCTCTACCCAAAAGGGCGGGGTCGGCAAAACAACGTTCACCGTCTTGGTAGCGAGTTACCTGTATTACCTCAAAGGGTATAACGTGGCAGTCGTAGATTGCGATTACCCGCAACATTCCATTTCCGCCATGCGCAAACGGGATGCCGAACAGGTAAACAGCGATGAGTATTACAAACAGCTTGCCTTTCACCAGTTTAAAGCATTGGGAAAAAAAGCGTACCCGGTGCTTTGTAGTTCACCGGACGAAGCGATAAAAACGGCGAATGAATTTCTTGCGTCTGCCGGGATGGACTATGATGTGGTCTTTTTCGACCTGCCCGGAACAGTGAACAGTGAGGGCGTTATCAACTCCCTTTCAGGGGTGGATTATATTTTCACCCCCATAGCTGCCGACCGGGTGGTATTGGAAAGCAGCCTTTCGTTTGCAGTGGCTATCCATAAACTGCTGGTAAAGAATAAAGCGTGCCGACTGAAAGGGCTGCACTTGTTTTGGAACATGGTAGATGGACGGGAAAAAACAGACCTGTACACCCTGTATGAACAGACCATCGGGGAACTGGAACTGCCCCTGATGAAAGTATTTATCCCCGACACGAAACGATTCAAAAAGGAACTGGACGCACAGCGTAAAACCGTGTTCCGTTCTACGCTGTTCCCGGCGGACAAACGGCTGGTAAAGGGCAGCAACATGGAAGAACTGATAACCGAAATCGCATACCTTATAAAACTGTAACGATATGGCAAAGCAAAGCGGCGGGAAACCGCAAATTGACGAGGATTTTATGAAAGAGATTATTTCACAGGGCTTGCCCGTGAAGAAACAGGAAACGCCAATGGTGGCAATATCAACGGAAGTGAAAACTAAAGCGGAAACACCCGACATCCCGGCAAACGTACCTGAACAAGAACCGAAACGGGAAACAGAAAACGTAAAGGAAGAAAAGGCGGGGAAAGAACCTGCCCGCCGGAAAAAGAACGCTTCGGGCGATTACCGGGAAACCTACTTCATGCGGGTGGACTTGACCGACCGCCAACCGTTATATGTCAGCCGTACCACCCACGAAAAGCTGATGAAGATAGTAACCGTTATCGGCGGACGCAAGGCGACCGTCAGCAGCTATGTAGAAAATATCCTGCTCCGGCATTTCGACCAGTTTCAGGACGAGATAAACGAACTGTACGAAAGCAAATTTGAAAAGCCGTTCTGATATGCTAAAATGGTTTATTATCGGAACGCTCCTGTATTACGCCATCCTCTTATGGCGATACCGGGACAGCTTGGGAACATGGTTTACAAGCGGAAAAAGAGAGCCGGAACAGCCGGGAAGCAAACCGACCGTGAAAGCCGGAAACGGGGATTCTCTTGTAGGCGCAAGCCGTTACCGGATGGGACAAATGAGGACAAACGGGGACATCTTAGGACACCTTTCAAAAGGGGTTGATAATGCTTCTATATTTGTCCCGCAAAGTGATGAAACGGTAACGAAAACGCTTGATAACGAACTGGCAGATGAAAAAAACACCGATACCCCGCAAGCGATTGAAACCGAATTTGAAATGGAATTTGAAACGGAAGATTCGGAAGAACCGGACGTTTCGCCGGATGAAATCGAAGCGGAAGAAATCGCCTGCTACATGGGCGGCGGTGAGCCGGAAATGGCACAGGGTGTCACGCTGGGGGAACTGGGACAAATGGTACAGGTCATTCAGGTTAAGCAAGCGTCCGAAATGGAAGAACGGCAAGCGGTACAAACCATCTGCCGGACGGAAACAAACCTGTTTCATTCGCTGGTGGAACAGATTAACGGGGGCAGGTTACGGGTGGCGGAACTTTTACAAAAGCATGAGATACCCGTACCCGTCACCGTCCCGGCTGCCGGAAATGATGAAGTGGCAGCCTTTGACATGAACGATTTTCTTTAATGGTAAACTTTAAATAATAAGATGATGAAACAAAGAGAGTACGGTTAAGATAAACCTTTCTGAATACTGGGGAACACTCCCCGTAACCACAAAAATTCAATTATTAATCACTCCGCCGGGCGGATTATCCAACCGTCCGGCAATTTAAAAATCAATGTATTTATAATGAAAAAGAAAGTTCTCTTTTCGGCAGCCGTGCTTTTGGCTGCATCCTCCGCTTTTGCACAGGGTAACGGCATGGCGGGTATTACAGAAGCTACTAACATGGTAACGTCCTATTTCGACCCGGCAACAAAGTTAATATACGCCATCGGTGCGGTGGTTGGGCTTATCGGGGGCGTGAAAGTCTATGGCAAGTTTTCTTCGGGCGACCCCGATGTTTCAAAAGTTGCCGCTTCATGGTTCGGTGCGTGTATCTTCCTGATTGTGGCAGCCACTATCCTACGTTCATTCTTCCTCTAAAAAAACAGACTATGGCAGACTATCCGATTAACAGGGGGATAGGCAATACAGTTGAATTTAAAGGGTTGAAAAGTCAGTATCTTTTCATTTTTGCGGGCGGGCTGTTAGCCCTGTTCGTGCTTTTCATCATCATGTACATGGTAGGCATTAACCAATGGGTGTGCATCATCTTCGGCGTTACTTCGGCAACGCTGCTTGTATGGCTCACATTCCGGTTAAACGAAAAGTACGGGACACACGGGTTAATGAAATTGTCTGCCCGCAAAAGCCACCCTTTCCATATCATCAACCGAAAAGCCATATCCCGATTATTCACTAAAAATCAGAAACAAGCATCGAAATGAGAAATATATTAAAAGCTACTACGCTGGAAAACAAGTTTCCACTGTTCACGGTGGAAAACGGCTGCATCGTTTCCAAAGATGCCGACATAACGGTGGCGTTCCGGGTGGAACTGCCCGAACTGTTCACCGTCACGGCAGCCGAATACGAAGCGATACATTCCGCTTGGAACAAGGCAGTCAAGGTGCTGCCCGATTACAGCATCGTACACAAACAGGACTGGTTCATCAAAGAGAACTATGCGCCTGACATCCAAAAGGATGATTTAAGTTTCCTTTCCCGTTCCTTTGAACGGCATTTCAATGAACGTCCGTTCTTAAACCATACCTGCTATTTGTTCCTGACGAAAACAACAAAGGAACGCAGCCGGATGCAGAGTAATTTTTCTACCCTTTGCCGGGGCTTCCTTGTCCCCAAAGAGATTAAGGACAAGGAAACGGTTACAAAGTTCCTCGAAGCGGTGGGGCAGTTTGAAAGCATTATGAACGATAGCGGTTTCATTACCCTTACCCGCCTGAACTCGGACGAAATCACCGGAACAAGGGAAACGGCGGGTATTGTGGAGAAATACTTTTCTCTCTCACAGACCGATACCACCACACTGAAAGATATTTCACTGGGTGCTGACGAAATGAAGATTGGCGACCATATCCTTTGTCTGCATACCCTTTCGGATGCGGAAGATATGCCGGGTAAGGTGGGAACAGATACCCGCTATGAAAAGCTATCCACCGACCGGAGCGATTGCAGGTTATCTTTTGCTTCTCCGGTGGGCGTGCTGCTCTCCTGTAACCATATCTATAACCAGTACATCTTCATTGACGACCATACGGAGAACCTGAAACAGTTTGAAAAGATGGCTCGCAATATGCACTCCCTTTCCAAATACAGCCGTGCCAATCAGATAAACAAGTCTTGGATTGAGGAATATTTGAATGAAGCCCATTCACAGGGGCTTATCTCCGTGCGATGCCATTGCAATATCATGGCGTGGAGTGACGACCGGGACGAATTAAAGCACATTAAAAATGATGTGGGGTCACAGCTCGCACTTATGGAGTGCAAGCCACGGCACAACACCACCGACACGCCGACCTTGTTTTGGGCGGGAATACCCGGTAATCAGGCGGACTTCCCGGCGGAAGAAAGTTTCTACACCTTTATTGAACAGGCTCTTTGCCTGTTCACCGAAGAAACGAACTACAAAAGTTCGCTTTCTCCCTTTGGTATCAAGATGGTGGATAGGGTCACGGGAAAGCCGTTGCACATCGACATTTCAGACCTGCCCATGAAAAAAGGTATCATTACCAACCGTAATAATACCCTATATTTTTACCATTTTTATATTGTTTGAGTTTGTATATAAATAACTGATATTTAGAGATTATTAGGAAAATGATTTGGCTTTTGATTTGCTGTTTTTTCCGATAATCTCTATTTTTGTATGCAAATCGTATGTACAAAATAGACGTATAACAATAAACAAGGCAGCCTATGTTCAAGTATTCAAAAGATGGAATATCCGTACTATCGGTACTGGATGCACGTAGGGCGAAGAAAAGCGGTCTGTTCCCTGTCAAGATACAAGTGATACACAACCGCAAGCAGAAATATTATTCCACCGGAAAGGAATTGTCCAAAGAGGACTGGGAAATCCTTGCCGAAAGCAAGAGCCGCAGACTGATTGAGATACGGGCAAGCGTGGAAAACAGTTTCTCCATCATAAAAAGCCAAGTGGAAGCCCTTGCGGAACGTGGGGACTTCTGTTTCGATGCGCTCAGCATGAGGTTGGGCAGGTGTACGGGTACAACCCTTAACACAGCCATACAGGGGAAAATAGACGCATTCAAACTCAACGGGCAGGTAAATTCCTATTATAACTACCGCAGCACGTTGAAAAGCATAGAACGGTTCGCAGGCGGCAGCGTGCCGTTCTCTGCGGTTTCTGCGGACTGGCTGTCACGCCTTGACAAGTTCCTGCGGAACGAGGGCAAGACCGTCACCACCATAAATTTCTATATGAAAGCCCTTAAATGCGTGGTGAATGACGCAAGACGCAACGGGATTTTAAAAGAAGCCCAATACCCGTTCGGCAGGGGGAAGTACGAGATTCCGAGCGGCAACAGCCGAAAGTTAGCCTTGACGATGGAACAGATAAAAAAAGTCGTGACATACAAGGGCAGCAAGACCGTTGAGAAGTACCGGGATTTTTGGTTTTTCTCCTACCTGTGCAACGGTATCAATTTCAGGGATATGCTTTTCTTGCGGTATGGGAACATCGTGGACGGTGAAATCTGCTTTGTACGCTCCAAGACATCGCACACGTCCAACCATATACGGGAAATAAGGGCGGTACTCACTCCCGAAATGCGGGATATTATAAAACGGTGGGGAAACCCTGACGATGGGAAACCCGATACTTTCCTGTTCAAGTACGCCAGAGAAACGGAGGACGAATTTGTCATTTCCAATATTGTCAGACGGGTAACGCACCGTTGCAACATCGCTTTGGCTAAAATAGCCCAAGCTGTCGGTGTCCCCCGTTTCACGACCTATTCCGCCCGGCATTCCTATGCGACTGTCTTAAAACGCAGCGGAACGAACATCGCTTACATATCCGAGAGTTTGGGGCATTCAAGCCTTGCCATCACGGAGAACTACCTCGCCAGTTTCGAGCAGGAGGAGCGGATAAGGAATGCGCAGTTATTAACCAAATTCGATTGAGCCATGCCGAACAAGAAAACCAAGACGGTGAAGATTAGACACCTTGAATGTTTCACTGCCATTTACGGGGAACTGGCGCAGAATCCCGAATACGCAGGCTACGAAATAGAAGAAGCCGTACTGCAAGTGAAATCATATATTCCCCCTACTGTTAAAGACGTGGACAGGGCGATAGAGAAAATAAGGTTCAGCCATGCCACCCGTAAATACAAGTACCCCGTATTCGAGGGCAGGGAACTGATAGACCAAAAGACATTGGCGAAAATGGCGGGCGTGAGCAGGCAGACCGTAGCCCGGTGGGAGGAACTCGGTTTCATATCCCGTTCGGACATAGGGCTGTCGGGAAACAAATATTTCGTAATAAAAGAAGTCGTTTCCCAACTTGAAAGGTTAAAGGATGTGAAATAGCGGCATTCGCATAATCACTTAACATACATAGGACAAACGGTGTGTTGGAAGGACAAAATCACCAATACATCGTTTGTCCCTTTTTTTATCCCGCTCCAATCTTGCCGGATGTCCTGCATTGTCCCAAGTTGTCCGGTCTGTGTCAAGTGATTAGTAATTGAATAATCGGTTTCTTTTATTCTTCCTTTGCGGCATCAACCGGTTGCAACGGCTATGACGGTAGCCAAGTAATAACTAAAAAAGGAAGAAAATATGACGAACATTATTCTGACAACGCCCGAAGAACTCCGGGCTATCGTGAGCGAAACCGTTTCCCAGTCATTGGCAGGATTCACCCAGCCGAGGAACGAACCCGACAACCTCACGCCCGATGTGGCGGTAGAGGTGCTGGAACGACACGGTTTTCTGATTTCAAAGGCACGGCTCTACAAGCTGACCGCAAAAAAGGAAGTGCCGTTCCGCAAATACGGGAACAAATTGCTTTTCTCACGGAAAGAGCTTCTCACGTGGGCGGAAAACCTTGCAAAAAGGGTGAACGACAAGGACGAGGCGGCACTCGCCATCGCCAAGAGCGCAAACCGGAAAATCCGTAACTATGGAAAATAAGAGGAAAGAAGAAGCCGGGCAGGATGTCACCATGCAGAAAGAGGATTTCGCAGCCCTTTGGAAAACCATTCATCTAAAGG
>CAQBGY010000023.1 GCA_948759685.1 uncultured Eubacterium sp. | reverse complement strand
GGCTTCACGCCACAGGCAAGCAACGCCAGATGCACTGCGGCAGTACCGGCAGACAAAGCCACCACATGTTTACCTTCACCCACGAATTCCTCCAGATCTTTCTCGAATCCATTCACGTTCGGACCTAGAGGCACAACCCAGTTCGTATCAAAGGCTTCTTTGATATACATTTGTTCTTTGCCGCTCATATGGGCAAGGCAAAGATAGATTCGTTTATTCATGATAAAAAACAGATATAAAAAAGGTAAGTAAGCACTCTATTTAGGGTATCTCCTTTTGAAAGGGCACTTTAGAGTACCCTAAACTGAGTATAGTTAAATAATTCGATTGATTTTAACATTGGCCTGGAACCAATATGATTTTAACTGGAACCATATTAATATAATCCCTACACCCGTTAAAGATATTTTTGAAAGATCTCATCTCAAAACTGATACAGTTAATTAAAGGTTTCCGTATAGTATTGACTTCGGGACTCTGAATCTTTAGCCAATTCACTGTATAACTGACCGCAAAGTCTCTTTACCATGCAGAAAGTACTTGCTCACGATTCACTTAATTTCAAAGAAATCACCATGTCCACCATAGACGGTAAATCCATGCAGCGAATGCAGATAGACCTCGGTAGATGCCTGTTGCTCCGCACTGCCCGTAGGGAACTTGGTAAAGGTAGGGGTATCTTTTATCCACGCATCGCCTGTGAAGATGTTCTTCTCTACGAGAATGCTGATAGATGACGCCGTATGCCCAGGAGTTGAAACAATCTTGAAAAGATACCCATTCCATTCAAAGGCACCTTCGTCAATTATTCTGTCTGCTGGAGCTACCACAAAAGGCTTGCACCTTTCATCAAAAGCTGAAAGATTCTTCGTAGCCCTTCCCATCCTTTCGCTGCACACCAATGAGCAAAGCACCTTCACGCCGCAATACTGCTCCTTCAGCGCATTTACGCTCCAGCTGTGGTCGTGGTGCTCATGCGTCAAGATAATCCATTCTGGAGTCAAATTACGAGTAGACAAGAAGTCAATATAATCCTCTATATTTGAGCCACCTGGATCTATCATCAGGCACTGCTTGCTATGCTCCAGATTGTACAAGATGTAGCAGTTTGATCCCAAGGGTTCATTCACTATGCGCTTTATCTCCAGTGCCATAACTATGCTGTTTTCTTTTTTCTTCTTTTCAATCCAACCCCTGTCACAATCAAGGCACCGCTACTAAATAACAAAGCAAGTGGTGTTATATTCGACTCTTTTATGTGCCATTTCTCTTTTTTAGCCATGCTCTCAAACTTTGGAATAAACTTCTCCGGCCCAACACCCAACTTAATGTAAGCATTATATTTCAAAACCAAAGTTTTGAATTCTGGCCACTTCCCCCTCTCATAGAAATCCTGAGGATGCAATGCATATTCAGACGCTAACACCTGCAATTTCACCTTCTTCACGCGCTCTAATATGACAGAATCACTCGCAGCCTTTTCTGCTCTTTCCATAATAGGATATGCCTTTTTTATGAAATCATCATTATAAAACTCAGATTCATTTTTAAGTCTACATCCAATATGGACATCAGGTTTAACAAGTGAATTATACAGATTGTAATATTGTAGAATTTCTTGAGACGAAGAGCCATAATAGTCCTTTATAAACTGTTGTGCTAAAAAGTCTGCATTTTGATATGGATTCCATAGTAACTTTCCAATCAGCCAGCTCTTCAATTCTTCAAAATCACTACCGAGAGAAAGATTCTGTCCCCCTTCAAATACACCCATTACTTTATACTTCACAAACGTTTGAATATTAGATCCTAACACATTAATATTCGGATAAGGCGTCATAAATCCTCGCCAATTCTCTACATAATCCCATATAAAAATATGTTTTGCTATACGGCTCCAATCTTCCAAATCTTTTATAAAGAAAGTATTTCGACTTGAATTATCAACTGAGAGGGGGTGAGCAAAACAGCACTCTATATCACACAATCTTATAACAACATTATCTGCAGGAGCTATCCCCACAGGAGCACTTCGGGTCAATTTATATGCAAGAGTTGTTATATATTTATCCGGGAAGCTTTTTTTTACCTCATTCGCTACTTGGTTAACTGCCCACAAAATCAATCCTGATTTTCCTCCATATTTAGCCTCAATAGCTTTACAATTTTCACATTGGCAGAAATAATTGTTATCATTCTGTGACACATCATAAATGTCAAACTCAGGATGAGTTTCTATAACCGTTAAGATTGCTTTTGTTAAGATATCAATCACTTTGGGGTTAGATAAACACAATTGCCCATCTTTAACTCTCTTCCCTCTATACAAAGCAAAATATTCAGGATGTTTATCAAAATAACTTTTAACCGGTAAAAGTATTTTCATGGCATGTTGACCCCATAAACAACGTTGGATACCATACTTACTTGTTTTGGATGTAGGTTTTCTATACTTATTGTTCATTAGATTATGAGCCAGCCATGCATCATCATTTACACAATAAAAATCGGTATATCGGCAAAATATTTTAGGATGCTCTGAAAATTCTATCTTTTTAAAACTATAAGTAGTGAGTTTTGGAATTTTCGTAAATGTAGGAGTGTACCATTCAACCCCCAAAAGCGTTTCCAAGAATCGATATACACCATACATCGTACCTCTTTCTTTCCCCCCAAATATTACAATATCAGAGCCAATAGTCATTACCATGAAACCGTCATCATCATTCTTGTATGCTGTTAATCTTTTAAATACTTTATTAGCACTATTGTAGCCTACATAGATATTCCTTTCGCCAGGAATACTAGTAACTTTGAACGTTGCGCCGCTTATCTGTTTCAAATATGTTGCTAATTCATTTGCAGCTGTCTCCTCTGTTTCAGAAGCATTCAATGATAGCACAATACGGTAATTTGTCTTGCCTCTACTAAATAATTCTTCTGCATTAGCATGGATATGGCTAACTAAAAATACATAGATAATAGCAAATAATAATATTCTCTTCATACTCCAAATAAACAATTAATTCTCAAAATGCTTTTTGCATTTTGTTAATGTACTTAGCCCAAAAAGAAAAAACTCATCTTATTTGGAAATATTCAACCCACTATCTAATATCATTTTAAAATACCTATCCCTCTGCGCTAAAGTTAAACTCCGTTGTGAAATCCGAAGCGCATTGTTTGTCATTTTTCTTTTTCTTTTTCTTTTCCTTTTCTTCCTCTCTCAGTTGCCTTATGCGCTTTAGCAAAGCCTTCATCTCGAAATCGCCGTTATTTTTGTGCATGAAGTACTCGTCATCAAACGAAGATGTTAAAACCTCATCTATATATTGATTATTCTTAAAATAGCAGTCAGGGATTATGCCATCCACATGAGCATACAATAACTTTGTCATAAAAAGTGTTTGCTTTTGAGTGGCCATACAAGAGCCATAGAATCTATGAAGGTGCAACACTTCAAAAACGAAGTATTTCATATACAAATATGTTTCAATCCAAGCAAAGCCATCTCTATGTTCTTTGTCTCCAATTACTATTGCGTCACTTGTCGCCGACCGATTTACATAATGCACATTGTTAATGCCAAAATAACCTATCATCTTTTTAGATTCATCATTGAGACAAATAGCGAACCAAAAATTAAAGTTATCTCTTTTGCTACGAGCTGCCACCCAATCTCGACAATCCTGTTTACTCCAAAATCTTTCCATGCCCACGGCATTCTTCATCATCTCAGCATCATTGTGCCACTGATATATCAACTCGGCATCCTCTGGTTCTAACGCTCTAAAGCACACGCTTCTTTTCATATTTTATAATTATAAGTTTCAATTAATATTATATTGTACGATATAACGGGAAGAACTTATTATCCTTATCAAAATCAGCTTTTTCATCAACGCAAAACTGAACCAGTTTGTCATACATTTCCTGATTACAAACCTGCTTTCCAATACCAAAGGAAATATCGGAGTTTCTATTGAATTCACGCTTGAATTTAAAAAGATTATCTTCTCCACCACCAACACCACCTCCCAAATGGAAACTCTTACAGCCTATAGAACTGCCCCATTTTGCTGCTTCGTAAAGCAGAAGATTCGATGGTGCCAAATTGCGATATTCTAAAACAGAACCCGAAAGATGATAATGGATTCTGCCATTCTCATGTAACATCATGCTCATAGCGATCTTCTTCCCCTCATATACAGCATAAAACATTTCACAGGAATCTTTCATATTATCAAAGATACTGCGATAGAAATCTTCTTTGAAGAAGTAATATTCCTCAGCATTGTCTTTGGCCATCGTGGCATCATATACTACTTTGAATTCGAGGAGAAGTTCCCACGTCAAACCATGCTCTATGGTTACACCATTCTTCTCTGCCTTGCGAATCATATTACGGCTCTTACTGGTTATATTCTTCCATATGGTACCTTCATCAGTAAGGTCCATCTCAATGGTATGTCCAAGCATGATCGGATCGCAATACCAATGAGCATTCTCCGCAGTCCTTAACTGAGGGTGAAAACGATAGAAGATACTTACTATATTATGCTCCGCAACCCACTGCTTGAAAGCTTTGCTGAAGGCCTTCTTATTGCTTTCCGACATATCACCCTCGAACACAAAGCCTCCATAACCATATGGTGTTACCAAGTCGAACCAATCGTCCACGCCATACGTTTTCAGCGAACGTTTCATCAAGGCACACATAGCCTTTAACTCGTTCTCTTCATAATAAATCAGTGTTGGATCCCCATCACCTATCATCTGAAACGAAATCAGATACTCTAGCGAATAATAAATGTCATAATCTTTAAAAGACTTCGCCACCTCGTTCCATCTTTCACGATTATCTAATCCTAATGTTTCTATCATTGAATTACTATTTCCTTAGAAGTTTTTCAACAGGATCACCATCCTCAGAAGAATAGATCAGGTAGTTGGTATGTTCCATATCATTTTGGACCATTTCATATAAATCATCAGTAATGAAGTTCTTTTCCCAACACCATTTTTCTTTCTCACAGGTATCAAAAATCGACTTAAGATGTGCGGTTTGTTTTACTACATAGTACAAACCAGAATAGCAGTGTTTGAAACTCTTCACATCAATTGATTCCAGGTCACCCGCCGCAGCCTGAACCACAGCACCGATAATATCAAATCCGGTGCTCAGTTCTACCATTGGCCACCAAATGTGATCTCCACCTGGTCGAGCATTGAATTCAATAAGATAAACCTTCCCATCTATGATTTTAATTTCTGTATGACAAGGGCCATTGCCCAATCCAATGGCTGTCAGTCCGGAACTTACGCCGTTGACAACCCTATTCCAAATTTCATTAGAAAGAGGTGCGGGCTGATGATGACCTAATTCCACACAATGAGGTGCCCCACTACTATCCTTTTGGGTAATCTGGACAATCGTATGACGACCTTTAATAGAAATTGATTCTACACTACACTCCATACCTCCTTCCATGAATTGCTCGGCAATAATCAACGGTTTAACATCTTTGCGAAAGCTATTAGCAGCGTATTCAAATGCAGTAGCCAGCTCATCATGTTTATTCACAACAGTGATACCTCTTTTACCACCTAAGCATACAGGCTTCAGAATCATAGGATAAGAAACATCAGAGTTCTCGATATCTTCTATGCATTTTGCTTCTACGAATTTCGGAGAAAGAAGGTCTGTCAAATTCTCTATGCATTTGCGATTGCGATATTTGTTGGTTATTACCTCTGCTACTTCAACCGGATTGCCCAGTAGCCCAAGCTTTTCTGCCACATAAGCTGTAACAGGAACTGAAAGTTCGGTTGTAGGCACAACACCATCTACGCCTATTTCTTTACAGATAGTCACTATTCCATCTTTGTTGAAGATATTGATCTCATGAAAGAAATCTACCATCGAATCATCTACTTTTCCATCAAGCATAGAAAAATAATGGCTTTCATATCCAAGACGATGACAGGCCGCTCCAAAGTATGAAGCCATCACGCCCCCACCGATTATTGCTACTTTTTTCATTTATTCTGAATCAATGTATTTATTACTCGCTCCATATCGTCTTCACCATATCGCTGATCTATCGGAATGCATAAAATATGATCATACAGATAATCTGCATCTTCGTCCACTGCTGGACAACAGTCTGCCTTTAGCCAAACAATAGGAGCATAAATAGCGTTCTTTACCAGCAGTTTTTGAATATCAAATCGATGCTCGCTAAGAATCGGACAGTATAGAGGGACTTCATCCTCAGCCAATACTTCAGTTATGACTGTTATGCCTTCTACCTCTTTTAGACCCTCAGCTATAATCTTGTAATTCTCTCTTCTTTTTTGCTTCAGACTCTCAATATCCAAATTACTCTGAATAGCCGCCGACAAATCAGAAATGGCAAAATATTGCTTCTCTTCATCCAAAATATCTTCTGCTTCTCTGTATTTTGTCAAGAACACATTCCTGTATCCAGCCCCCTCAAACAAATATTGATATTTTAAAATTGAAGCCTCCTTTTTAACTTTTTCCAATTCAGTATCTTTCTTTTCCGGCTTATTTTCAAATCTTCCATCCTTGCAAACCGCAAATCCTCCATCAGGAACACCACACCATTTTCTGATACTGGCAACAACATAATCAGCACTTGATCTCTTGAAAGTACTGTATAGGCATTGTGTACAATCTTCTATAACAATAATGCCTGCATTCCGAAGTTCATTAACAGCTTCATCAATATCTGCTATCGAATCAACTCCGAAATAGCGATGGAATAGCACAACGCCTGCATTACATTCACGAGCTGCAGAAACAATGTCCGCACCTTTTGACCTCAAATCCTTTCCCGTATGGAATGTTTTGACTTCATATCCCTTAGCGAGGAAAGGCTCAATTACCGTATTGCAGGTGAATGGAGGCAATAAAGCAACCTTACTGACTTTAAAATTTCGCCTTTCAATTGTATCCAGCACAAAAGAAGTAGCCCCCCTACCTGTGGACATCCAAACATAATCCGAGCCCTTGCAGTTGAACTTTTCCGGTGTTATCTCTGAAAATTGCAGAGATAACTCGTTAGGACTAATCCAAAAATTGCTTCCTATTTCACTTAACATTGTCCTTTTAGTAATCGTATTGCTGTAATGATTCTTTCTTTCAGTTCATCAAGGTCTTTATCATACCTGCCATCACAATGTATGCTCAACATTCTATTACCAAAATCCACACTCTCAGAATTTTGCACTTCCGGTATTCTCCAAAGAATGGCGGGAAAAACAGTTTGGCGATTGATCAATATATCCCTCATCTTATCCCTTACCTCTTTACTCTTGAACAAAAGCACCAGTGAGAAAGGATTAAACGTATTTTTTTCAGGCTGCAGTATCTTCACATCTTCGGTAGCAATGTCTTGTAATAAATTCCAATTACGATGCTTGCGATCATACCACTCTTGGATATCTATTTCATTAATTATATTCCAACTATCATTTGAAATTTTCGATATTGGTATTTTATCTAACATCTTTTCGGTGTCTAACATATCTTGCCTAAAACGAGGCTTCTTAATTGAGCCATTCAAATAACCAGCCTTTCTCGTCATCGCTTTATAGCGGATATCTGCAAGATTATTATTCTCCTCTGTCTCTTTTGGAGACAAGGGCAGTTTTTTTTCTTTTGGAGACCAAAGAATTCCCCCCTCACTAATTGGAAGTGTTTTTCTTAATGAAGCTATACAAAAATCAGCATCACTATTTTGGGACCACTCTCCAACAAGGTCGTGAGAATGATCTTCAATAACAGGAACTGGGATGGTCTTGTTAGTTCTCACACCTCTGAATCCAAAGAAATTCATTCTGAAAAGAACATCGCCTTCTTCAAACTGTATTTTACCAATGCTTGTTTCATCGTCATTTCCAGGATAGTCTACATAATAAACAACCTTAATACCCGTTGTCTTGATATAATTTATTATATCATAGCAGAAATATGAAGGCATCCAAATCCTTTTCCATTGAAATTTTCCAATAAGGTCGTTTATAGCCTGTCGCCCACAAGCATAATAATTAGCATTTGGATATATACTAGATACAGCATTTCCTTTCTTATAGTTATCAATAACAGGATAGTCTGATCCAAATTTCAGCAATCGAATACCAAAATGTAAATCATCAACAGTGTCCATATCCTCTGCGCCAGACCCGATATCACTTCTATTAAGTACATTTCGAATGGTCATCCATATTATCTTTAAATCTGTTGCAAGAGTGCAATGATCCACATACCAAACATCGTTTGCAAACTTCTCACTATATTTTGCATGGTTTCTACCATTAACCTGCGCCCATCCAGAAATACCAGGGCGAACATCATGCCTACGCACTTGTTCCTTGGTATAAAGAGGAAGAAGTTTCAGAGAAAGTGGGCGAGGTCCAATTAGTGCCATATCACCCTTCAACACGTTAAGAAGTTGAGGTAATTCATCGATAGAAGTAGATCGAACAAATCGCCCTATTTTTGTCAATCTGAATTCATCCGGCAACAGTTCTCCACGCTCGTTAACCTCATCTGTCATTGTCTTGAACTTGATAAGATTAAAAACTTTGCCCTTTGTTCCCGGCCTTTTCTGTAAGAAAAAAGCACCAGCCCCCTTATTGGCAAAATGAAGCCAAACGGTAATGATAAGCAAAGGAATAAAAAGGATTATTAGCACTACTAAAGAGAGACTAAAGTCTAAAACACGCTTAAAAAAATGTTTATACATAATCAATAACTACAGCAACGCTTGCAACTCCTTATACTGCACCTTTCCCGACGCATTCTTCGGAATCACATCTATATGTCTAACTTCAAAAGCACGGGTATTCAAGCCCGTCTTTTCACCAAACATGTTGATGATAGCCTTATCATCAACTTCTTCTGCAACAAAGATTGTAATTTTGTCATCCACACCAACACAAGCGCAGTTGGATGTAATAGTCTTCATCATCTGCTCCACAGAATCGAGATTACAACGATTACCCCAGACCTTTACGAAACGTTTCAAACGACCAGTAATATAGAAATAACCATCCGTATCGAATTTGGCAACATCACCGGTATGGAGTTCACCTTGGTTTTCATCGCCCTTTTTCAGATCATCCAGACATTCCGCATAACCTAAAGATACATTAGGACCACGATAAACCAATTCGCCCTCAGTTTCGGGTTCTGTAATCTCATTACCACTAATATCTATCAATGAAAACTTACCACCAGGTATAGCGATACCTATACTCATATATTTCTCCCGTATATTCTCCTGTGGTGTATAACTCATACGGGCTGTAGCCTCTGTTTGGCCATACATCACAATAAAACGCTTGTCGTGTTCCTTGGCTTGTTCTACAAACTCCTTCACAAGCTCCGGATACAACTTGCCACCTGCCTGAGTCATGGTCTTGAGTTTAGGTAGGTTCATGTGGAAGAATCTCAAGCGGCGAAGCATTTCGTAAGTGTATGGAACGCCTGATATGCTTGAAGCACCCTGCTCTGCCGCAAATTTCCAGAATTCACGCTGAAGAATTGTGTTATTGGTCATTAGCAAAGTGGCACCGGAAATCAAATGGCTGTTGATAACAGAAAGTCCATAGCTGTAATACATAGGAAGTGAAGTGATAGGTCTTTCATTTTGGTCTATTTCCAAATATTCCACGATACTTCTGGCATTACTCAGGAGATTATTCAATGTCAATCTTACGAGCTTAGGACTACCTGTACTGCCAGAAGTCGTAAGCATCAAAGCCAATTCAGGATGAGCCTCTATATCAGGTACCTCATATTGAAGCAAAGAATAATCTTCTGTTTCATAAATGCACTTTGCTCCGTCTAATTCTTCTGCTTTTTCGCTGGGTACCCATACAAAACGGGGATGATAAATAGCTAAAAGGTCATCCACCAAATCCTTGTTTTTATTGGCATCAAGCAACAATACTGGCACATGAGCATGTAGAAAGGCCAGATAACCAGCTACAGATCCCACCTGATTGCCACAAAAGCAAAACGCCATACTACCAGTTTTCAGTTGTTGGGCAATTTTCCCACTCACCTCCAGCAACTGAGCATAACTCATTTCACGCCCCGCATCCGTAACAATACAAGTATTGCCACTGAATTCTTCAAGGAGTTGAAACACATCGGTCATATCAGAATTCTATTTCATAGTTTTTAGAGAGAATATCTATACCACCCTGATAGTTCCTGATAGCCATCAGGTCTTCTACCTCTAAAAGCACATCAAATGCGTCTTCAAGAGCTGCCACCAAAGTCATGTGGCCTACGGAATCCCATAATGGAGTTTCTTTGAATTTAGCATCTTTCACCTCATCAAGACCCAAATTTAAGGTCTCGGTAAAGATCTGATTATATTTTTCTATATTCGTCATATTATAATAAAATTAAATCCGGACAAACTATATTTTCAGTTTCAAAGTGAACACACCCCCAAGCCAAACCTACACCAAAGGCACAAGCTACAGAATTGAGTTTCTTATTTGCATATTCCTTATTGCATTGAGATACCAATGTAAGAGGAATCGAAGCACATGAGGTGTTTCCGAAATCCCGCATACTATATGGAACCTTACTTTCGTCAATCTTCAGCTTCTTACGAATTTTGTCGTTCATGTAGTGGTTGGCCTGATGGAAGAGATAATAATCCACGTTTTCCTTATCAATACCGAAGTGTTCACAGAGTGAATTCACACTCTTGGGACCCATTGACAGACCAAAGCCAAACACGCTCATACCATCCATCACTATGTCAGTACTACGATATCGGATGTTTTTGCCATGCTCAACAAACTTCAAGGCCTCTTCGTCTAGCGGATAACGGAATCCACCATTCTTGGCATAGATGCTCTTATAGTCTTTACCACGAGTACCATGATAAAACTCAATTGGCTTTGCCTCCGGATCAAACTCCAGTGCAGTAGCCGTACCAGCATCACCAAACAACGGGCGAGTCTCCTTATCCAGCGGAGAATGTGAAAGGGTTGTGGTATCACCCACTAGCAGGATTCCACGCTTCATGCCTCCATGAGAAAGCAGTGAGGTCATCGTGGTCATACCGTGCGTCCAACCAGGGCAACCTTGACGAAGATCAATACAAAGCGTTTCTTCGGATAGTTCAAGCATACCTTGAAGAATACAGGAGTTAGGAGGAATGATATGGTCGAAGGTAGTACTGACAAAAATCAGCACATCAATGCTGTCCTTCTCCCATTTCAAATCTTCAAGTAGTTTCTCCATGGCTGCCTTACACAGATCAAGAGCCGTAGTTCCAGGCTGCACCACATGCTTGCGAGCAATGCCCGTTTGGTTGATTACTCGCTCAGCCTCCCCTTCTTCGAAGACTGGCAAATCTGTATTCTCTTCTATCGTGACCGGAGCACAGGCAGCCAAGCCACGAATAGCTACATTATCTATTTTTAGAAAAGCCATTCTAATTAATTAATAGAAATACCTCCATCAATAATAATATCTTGCCCTGTCAACCACGAAGAAGCATCGCTTAAAAGATAAACCGCAGAATATGCAATATCCTCAGGAGTGCCATATCTCTTGAGGGGATATTGGTCTTTATCTTTTTCAAGTTGTTCTGCTGTTATATCCCCTCTATGAATCAATGGAGTATCAACCATACCAGGACAAATACAATTTACTCTGATTAAACGAGATGCGAACTCTTTAGCACAATACCTCATCATGGCATTTAGTGCAGCCTTTGAACTTCCGTACATCGCTGCACCTGGTGCAAATACCGTGTTACCCCCTATTGAATCGACTAAGACGACAGAAGCACCCTTAGAAATCTTCTTTTTTTTATAAAGCAATCTCAATAATTCTACAGGTGCATAAAAGTTAATGTTAAATAAATCATCTAAGCTTTCACGAGTTATAAACTGAATTGGAAGTCTTTTACTTTTACCAGCACACAGCATTACCCCATCAATTATAGGCAATTCGCTAATAAGTCTATCAATATCTTCTTTATTTGTTAAATCCGCAATGATACTTATATTTTGTTTGCTGGCATCCAAAGAACAAAACGTTTGGTTAAGACGTTGCTCATCACGAGCTGTTATAATTACATTAGCACCCATAGCGGAACACTGAATAGCAGAAGCCTTGCCAATACCAGAAGAAGCTCCTGTAATTAATATTGTCTTACCAGTTAGAGAGAATGGATTAGGATTCATATTAAACTTCAACTAAATCAGAAATAATAAAATCTTCTGTGGTAAATGCTACAGTACCCCAAGAAAGACCAACACCAAAACCACAACACATGAACTTTGTTTTTTTATTTTTAATCTTATCCTTCAATTGTGTAACTATCGTTAGTGGTATTGAAGCTGATGATGTATTACCAAAATGAGACATAGAATATGGTACCTTATCATCCTCAAGTTTAAGTTTCTTGACAATCTGAGTATTCATTTTCATGTTTGCCTGATGAAAAATATAATAATCATAATCAAGCCACGGTTTATCATTGTTTTCACCATCTATGAATTTTGCTAGATTCTTAATTGACTTTGGAGCTGTTGATATTCCAAACGCAAAGACATCCATCCCCTTCATTCTTGTCTGAAGGCTATGACGCATTCTTCCATCATCACACATTTCCAATTTTAAAGAGTTCTCATTAAACTGATTGCGGCACCCTCCTCCAGGACGAATAATAGCATCATATCCAGTACCATCTGTTCCGAAATCAAAATAAATAGGATCTGCGTTTTCATCATACTCAAGAGCAGTTGCTGTAGCCGCAAATCCAAACAATTGATCTTGCTCCTCAGCAGCTTGTTTTCTTGCATCTCCAGCAATCACGATAGCCTTTTTTATACAGCCAGTCTGCATTAAAGCAGCCATTGCAGAAAGACCATATACCCATCCAGAACAACCAAGATTTATATCCGTTGCATAACAATCTTTGCTAAGACCAAGTTTTCCCTGTACTACACAAGATGTAGCAGGAAGGAAATAGTCTGGTGTCTGCGTAACAAATACCAATCCTTTAATATCTGACTTATCCCATTCTAAATCCGCAATAAGTTTCTCTGCTGCAGGCAGAGCTAAATCTGATGTAGTAAGATTATCGAGCCTTTTTTCTATGATACCTGTTGTTGCTACAAAATCTTCCGCACCATATTTAGATGTAGTAGATATCGTTTTTACAACTTTACGTGGAACGCCCACACTCATTCCTGAGATGCGGACGTTTTTAATTTTTAACAATGCCATAGTTATGCCCGTGATTTTACAACATTAAATAAATCCTCAATGGTAGATGCACCCTTTACGTCATCCCCTTTCAATGTGACATCATATTCCTCATCAACCATTGCGATCACAGACAAAGCAATTAAAGAAGACCACTCATCTAACTCCTTAAAAACTGTTACGGGAGTAAATACACTTGCATCAGTTTCATCAAACTGATCCGCAAAATTCTTAACAAATTCTTTAATTTCCATAATAAAATAATTTTGTAAATAAAATTTGAGTATTTGACTCTTATTTTTCTATTTTTTTATTGCTTCTTTCATCACTTTCTCAATCTTTGGAACTATTGCCTTAGGAGAATATTTTGCCTTAACTTCTGCCTTGATCGCTTCTGGCGAATAATACATATAAGTCTTCATCATTGTGTCCAAAGCCTTAGAAAGACCATCTATATCTCCATTATCCACTAATAAACCATTATTCTCATTAATAATAGTTTCCGGTCCACCACAACGAGTTCCTAATACAGGAAGACCATACGACATGGCTTCAATGAAAACTACGCCAAAGGTTTCATATCCTGAAGCTAAAGCAAAAAAATCACTCTCAGACATAATGCGACATACCTCTTCATGAGAAACCATGCCTGTAAAAATCACATTATCTTCTAATCTAAGTACCTTAGTCAATGCCTTTAAAGATGCCTCAAGTGGTCCTCCTCCAACAATAGTTAGTTGCCACTTTTTTTTAGGCATGGTACATTGCGCAAGACCTCGCAAGAGCTCATCCATCTTTTTTTGAGGAGCCAATCTACCTACAGAGACTATTTTAATTTGATCATTCTTTTTATTAGATTTTTCCTTCATAAAAGAAACTTTATCGTAATCAATCTCCACGATATTGTTTACAACCACACCCTCTACGCCAAAATTTTTCTTTATAATATCCCGAAGGGGTTCTGAGACACATATCAATTTATCTAATTTATGATATGTCTTTTGAGCCATTTTCTTTACATAAGCTGCAATCACAGGTCGCTGTAACTCACTCCAATGCTCAACACCAACTACTGGAATATCAAATTTATCATGGAGATTGACAGCAAAATAATTTATTTGAAGATAATGCGAATATATGACATCTGGCACACCTATTTCTTTAACTATGCATTTAAGCAGTTGTTCATATTGCCACTCTAAAAATCTAAAATATTTTTTATTACCCATCCATTTAACAAAACGCCTTGGCATATAAAAACCATCATATACTAATATTCCATTATTGTTTTTCTTATGGATGCCAACAGATTTAAACACGCAAAGAAACCTTTCTTTTGATTTTAATCGCTCATCGATAAAACCAATAACAACTTTATGTCCAGCATTTTTTAGTACTGTAGCTTGTTGCATCTCAAAAATACCCCATATCGGCTCTTCTTTAGTAGGAATACCTCTTGTTAACACTAATATATACATAGCACCTTATTATTTGATGTATTATGTTCTTGTATCTGAAAACTATCTTTACATCCATATATATAAGCTTCTATTGAACTCCAAAATAGAATTAACAAATTAAAATAAGAAGTATAAAGCAAAAGATGCCCTACCATAGTTATTGAGAAGAATATACAAAGAGAAGTAATATATGGAATTAGAAAAACAAAATTGGACTTATAAAACAATATACATCTTTTAATCAATAATGTTATAAAATAAAGATAAATAACAAAAATGATAATGCCATAATCGTAAAGTGTTTCCAAATACTCATTATGAGCTGATAATTCAAGGAAAGAATCTCTTTTGACACCATAATGGCCATTTCCCAATATTAGTTGCCGAGGAGAACAATCTTGTATCATCACCCATGTTGTTGCCCAAATCAAAGGGCGACCTGTATTTTCTGTTTCTTCAGTATTAATACGTTCAGAAAGTTCACCACCAGCTGATTTATCAACAGATTGAAATATACAGAAGGAAAGTACCGAAGCTAATATTATAACTAAACATATCCCTCCTTTTTTCTTTTTATCACCCTTAAAATATAATACAAAAAAACACATTACCCATATTAAAGCCATTGCCAACATTGCAGAACGCTTCATTGACAATAATACTAAGAAAGTAAACAATAACAATATTACTATTTGCATATTCTTGGATTTAAACAAAAGAAAAAAAGGCAAGGGTATGAAAGCATAAAAAATAGTATTAGTTTGGCGTTCAGCAGAAAACCCTTCAAACAAAAAATAATACAAACCAAATAACCATACAAAAAAAACAATCAAGGAAAGTGTTTTTATTCTACTCTTTTTATTAATCACAAACAGATAGTTTGCCTCAAACAACAAAGGCCATAACAAAGTGTTAATATAATCCCCTAAAGATCCTTTATTATAAAGCAAAATAAAGGGCATAATCAACAACCAAAATATACATATAATAAATATTTTAGAATATTGTTTCCCTTTACAGTTCAAGAATAACACAAAAGCACAGAACACATCCAATAAAAAAAAGGAATAGTTCAGCCATCTAGAGTTCATATCAGAATAATCCCAGTTTGCCTGAGCTTCTCCCCAAAAATCTATTGAGGCATAAAAAAACGACAAGAGTAAACTTAAAAAAATGATATAGAAAAAAGAACTTCTCATAATCACAATTTTAGCGATGACAATAAATAATCTTTTGACTTTTGTATAAAAGGATCCATCTTTTCCCTTACAAGTTGAAAGTTTATACTTCTATTCAAGTTTAACTTGTCCACACTACTCAAATACCGGTTATCAAGACCTGCGACATTTAATAAAGAAATAACTCTAGAAGATTTTTCTTCCATCCCAATAGCGAAAAAATCCTTTTCAAAAATCAAAGAAAAAGCAACACCATGAAATGAATTACTCACAACATACTCTGCATTATCGATCAGACTTAAGAAATCGTCTACTTTTGCTATTCTTATATACCTCCTTCCTAAATGTCTAATTCCAAAACGAATATTAATTTCTTTTATAGGTAATCCTGTCTGTTGATGAATTTTTTCAGCTAAGACAACTGTTTCTTTATTCTCCAATAAATTATATACCAAAATATACTTTTGTTTATACTTTTTGAGACTAGAGATTCTCCTCCATTCTTCTTTTGGCAATAGAAAAACAGGGTCACATACTAATTCAGGATGAAAACCTAATGTATTTAATTTTTCTTTTAAATCTTGTTCACGCACCGAGAGATGCAAAAAACCGCCCAAATATTTTATCAAATAACTATTGTCATCCTTCGAACATGATATTTGCCCCATACTGGCAGCATAAGCAATTTTGACTGGTGTAATAATATTATCAGAGCCAAAATACCATGAATTAAAACCAATATCAGATATTTGGTTTTGGTTTCTCCATATCTGGTCACTGCCATAAACCACGCAATCATACCCTTTGACGATATCATTATCCTTTGAGTATAGAGGATTTTGCGTTAATCCAAGATGTTCATTCATAAATCTTTGAAGACTTCTCCTTCTACGATATCGAAACATACCCCAAAAAAGAACATTATATATCGAAACCAATTTTTCTTTTAAAGAGCCATATAGAATTTTATCCATTCTCAAAATCTTATGGTACATCTTATGATATTCAGGCCAATAATCCACAAAAGATACATCATGCCCTAAAGAAGACAAATATGTTTTGAGACCGTAAGCCTGTAACAGAGCACCATAGTTTTCCGCCCTGTGATATGTTAATATGCCTATTTTCATAAATACTACTTATTTTCAATAATTTCCAATCTGTCATTTTGAAAAAAGGACAGATATAACTTTTTATAGACATTAAATAAGACGAATGCACTTTCATCTTTCCAAATAAACCTATTCCAACCCCACTCCAAATATGGAATTAACTCTTTATGTCCTACTATTTTAAGTATGAAAGATGTTATTTGTCTTCGAGTAAGATGAATCTTCAGATGGTATAATAAATAATAAACTCTGCACAACAGCATTAAAATTCTATATTTCAACGTTACCTTTCCCACATTTGCAAAATCGCTACCTAAATTTTTAGCTGGACCTGGTTGGGTTGTCCTTCTTCGTCGCCTATTAATATCTGCTAAAACCTGAAGTTTTGCAGGGTCTCCTTTTCTTTTGGATAAAAAAGCAAGCAGAATGATACCATCAACCTCTTTCCTTTTGAGTACAGTTGATCTTTTGCTTAATCCTAAATCATCTTTTGATAACCTTACAGTGGTTCCATCGGGGCGAAGCACTTCACAATATTCAAGCAGACTAGTAATGCTACAATCATAACACCCAGCATTTCCAAAGATAGCAGCTCCAATGGTTCCAGGAAGATCTACCAAACCCTCAAACCCCTCAAATCCGAATTCAACCATTTCGCGAGAAAGCTTGCTGACATTTACTCCGCAATCACATTCTATCACGTTATCATGCACGGAATAGAAATTAACCTTTCGGGTTGAAACTACATTTTCAGGATTATATGTGGAGTAATACAATATATTGGAAGTATGCCCAATGACATCAAATTGCTTTTTCTCTGAATACAATTTATAACACAACTCTTCCAATTCAGCTCTGCTTTCCGGTATGAACAGATTTTTAATCACACCAGGATTTGGAATCTTAAGCCACGCAATCTTATTGATGCTAACATTATGTTGAACTTCCATCTTCAAAATAAACGCTTAAATTTTAAACTTTTGATAAATCTTATAATCTCGGATTTATAATAAGCCTTAATGACACATTTTTGCAAATTTTCGTATCCTCCTGTCTTATATACAGATAAGAATTTCCTTCCTCTTTCTGTAACAGCACTAGGTGCTTGCAAATTACCATGATGAGGCAACATCTCGTTCATGGGAATCCGTGTCGCAATGGTATGTGACGATATTAAATTCCACAACCTCATACCACACTCACTATTTATAATAGCTGATGAATAATGCTGTTTTTCGACAAAACCGTACCGCTTTATTTCATTATCACGCGGTATGAAATCACCTAATGTTATATCACTAGGCTTTTGCAATGATGCATATTTGCAATGATAGCATGACTGTCTGTAGCCTGCCCTATCGCGAAACAAAACAAAAAAAGCACTCTTATATGAAGGAATCCGCTTTTTACCAGTTTGACCTTTATCGTTTGTGAACGAATAGAGGAAGGAATAGGTATCCTCTCTCCCAAAATGATAGTATCCCTTGTTTCGAAAACTTACATTAGTTATACGGCAGTGATTCTTTAGTTCGACAAAGTGGATATAATCTCGGAATAGTTTATCCGATGGTACGCCATGACAAACCAGATCTACCGTGAACAAATAATCGTTCTCACCAACAAACCTTTTAAGAGCGGCCACTTGGCATGACGTTCCTGAGAATAAAACGGTTCTGCCAGATTTTAAATCGTCTTTTACCTGCTTATATATGCCATTTGTATAGCTCTGCATATATTTGCTGCCTTGCAACAAATGTAGATCTTTTGTATTTTCAATTCTTTTATGCTTACACCGCAATATATCATTTTCGTAAACCATGGCAGCGCCATATACAACACCGTGTTCCTTCTCTAAGATATAAGTTGCAATCAATGCAAACATTCCACCAGAAGAAGACCTTCCTTCCCTGTCCGTATTTGGATCGAAGCAAACATAACTTTGCTTTTGATAATTGTGACCTTGACTTCCATTCATCTGTGGGCAGACTTTGGCACACTGACCACAATCAATACATAATGCAGCATCAATGACAGGAGCAACATAGCCTTCTGCGTTCTCCTTCACCGAGATCGCATTCACCGGACAGCGGTCATAACAAACCGCACATCCACAACACAATTCAGATTTTAATGATGCTATAGTCATGCTTGACAAATACTTTTTAAGTAATCTAATGATTTCTGACGCTCTTCTGCTAAAACCCTTTGGACATCAGTGTAATCAACAGTAAGATTATATGTCTTTACTGTTCCTTCCACGAGTTGGCTGGTCAATCCAGTCATATTCAGTAGATTTTCCACTCGCGAAGAGGTGGATGCAAGTTTAACGGACAGGAACGGTTTCTCAAAAAGGATAGAAAATACTGTGCCGTGGAAGGAATTGGTAACCACTACCTCAGCATTATCTATATAAGAGAGGAAATCTTCTATACCCGCATCACATACCGTGGTCACACCATCGAAACCAGACGCTAAGATACCTGTATATATCACCCTGCAATGCTTCTCAGCCGCAATTCTTTTAGCCAAGTTTATCACATTCATGTCAGGTCTCAGCATATAGACAAAAATATAGGGTTCAGATATAAGCCTTGGGGATTCGTGTTTTCTCCAAAAAGTATTATCGTAGAGCAAAGTTGGATCTAAATCCTGTCGTACTTTTCCTGGGAATAGAGGCTTAAATATGTTCGTAGCCTGAACTTCCCTAAGCGATAGCACATTAAGATGAGAAAGCCCGGAAATATATTCATTCTTCTGATGTTCACTTATTTCAGACTGACCAATACTGGCAGCATAACTGTATTTTTTATTATCACCTTTTACCCATTGAAATGAATACCACGGAGATAAATTTCCATCCAAGGTATTCCATATCTGATCGCTTCCCGCAAGAAAAATATCCTCTGGCTTTACAGAACTATTGAATTCAGCAATATTGGGCACAGGCATAATGGACAAGTTCTTGGCCTTAAAAACATCAATCTTTTTTCGCTTTTCAACAAACTTCCGATTGTCAAGCTTTAACTTAAACCGCTGATATAAACTATAGTTTTTTCTAGGTTTCAATATTGAAAATAAAGTAATAAGCTGAGGGAACTTTCTCAGCAAATACCATCTTGGTTTACGGACGGGAAATAATACAATAGGATCGCTATTAAAATCCCTTAATCTAGACTGCAAAGCAAAAGCCTGCAAAATAGAACCGTAATTATAAATCACAAAGGTGAGCGTATATATCTTCATTTCAGGTTTTTCTTAATATATTGCATACCGAGCTTAACATCGTTTTTGTCAAACGCTATAATTACATAGACCACAGCCGTCACAAGGAAAATAAACATAGACTGCCATATAAACTGCCATAAAGTTTCAGACTTGTCATAAACCGTCATATAGGATATCAGTCCTATTATAACAGCAGCCAGAACCAATCTAAGAAACGCAACCGCATATCTACCTAAAGAAACATTTAGCTTTCTGCACATAATAAACGCCCTATTAAACGTAGTAATTATAGATATACAGATTGACACTATCATTGTAGCTTGAGGTGCTACACCTAATTTCAATGCGACATACGATATAGGAAGATTCATCATTATAGTCGTTGCAACCAATAGTTCATAGTTACGGATCTTTCCAGTAGCAAGAACAGATACTGCTAATGGACCATTAGTAGAATCTATCAGACCATTTATGAGAACTAATTGAGTAAAAATCACGGTGTATTCAGGCAGATCTTCAAGCCATAGCCCCAAAATATACTGGGTATTTGACAAAATAGGAAAAACCAGAACCGAAACCAATAAAGAACTCAGTATAGAACTTCGTAAAACCAATTTGAATAAAGCCTCGTTATCTCCAGAAGCATAAGTCTTGTAGATTTGTGGTTTTACGGCTACAAAGAAATTCTCGGAAAGTTGAACGACCGCATGATAAACCTGATAAGCTACAGCCCTAGCCGCATTTACTGCCGGATTAAAAAACAAATTAAGTAATATATTAATGCCCTGGCTCCTTATAACCATAGAGAAGGTTCCCCAGAAATGCCATCCGGAAAAGCCAAGAATCTCAATAATTTCAGACTTATTCCAATAAAGGTGAAACTTCGATTCAGGAAAATATCTTCTATTATACAGAATATACGAGGAAGTTATAGCACACGATGTAAGAAACATAAGGATACCATACACAATCAATCTGTCCCATGATACCAAAAAGAGGAGAAAGACTATTGCTAGTTTTGCCAATGCCTCAATAATACTTATAAAAGCAAAAGCACTCATTCGTTCATGAGCAATGATTAATGCATTATAGGGTATTGAGAATAAACTGACACAAAATGATACGATAGATAGCTGATAAACCACATTGGCAGCAAACATTCGTTCCTTAGGTATAGTCATCTGAGTATTAACGAACCATAATCCCACCGTTTCAGCAATGGCAACAAAGATAATTATGAAAATAGAAAAAGTAGATATGTTTAAACAGAACCATTTATTGAGTCTATCTAAATCCCCATTCGCTAATTCAATAGAAAAATACCTTTGAGATGATGTAGCCAGCGTTGAATTGAGGAACGCAAACATTCCAACTACACCTCCTACAACATTATAAATACCATAGTCAACAACACCCAACAAATGAAGAATAGCTCTGACGGTATATAGACCTACGCCCATAACCATCAACATCCTCAAATATAAGAATAGGGTATTCTTGGCTATTTGTTTGTTATTCACAGAACTACTTGTATTAGACATGAATGGGATTTATAATAACTCACTTTTAAAGATCTTCAAATACTCTTATCACCCTATTCAAGAGCAGGGGCCTATCAATGTATTGGAAACTAACCGACAACGTTTTTCCCACGTGTACATTGAGGCAAACATTGAAATATTCTCTACATAATCCTGCATATTGTTTCGCTCCTTTAATATTCTATCCAACAATGTCTTAAGACTTGACTTATTGTATTCACATACAAAACCTAAATTATCCTCCACAATGTATTTTCCTACCAACAAATCGTTTACAGAAAGTAATGGGCAATGGTACCCTACCGCTTCAAAAAATTTGAATGGAACGGCAAATTCCCAATATCCGGCATAGTAGATGATTCACTATATAAAAAATCATATTTTATGCCTTTCAATATATTATCCTTAATCTCCTTTATCTGCTTTTTCCTTTCTTTACCATATCCTTCAACAATAACGACATCATACCCACACTCCTTAAAAGCTTTGATCATCTTCATTGGCCGAATCTGGCTGGCGGATGCCCTATTTAGATCAATCTTAATAGGAATATGAAAAATCATTCTTTTCATTTGTTTGACAAATACAAGAAGTTTAATCAATCCAACTCCTCAAACCTCGAGTTCTGGCTCTTGAACTCAGGCACGAAGGCTTTCATCTCCTTTACCATCGGGA
>CAQBGY010000022.1 GCA_948759685.1 uncultured Eubacterium sp. | reverse complement strand
TGTGCTCTTCGATCTACCGCGAAGTGTAGCTACTTCTTCCGGAGTCTTTAATGCAGCTAATCCTTCAATTGTAGCAAGAACTACGTTCTGCTTGTTTTTTGAACCTAAAGACTTTGTACGAATGTTTGTGATACCAGCAAGCTCTGCAACACTACGTGCAGGACCACCGGCGATAACACCAGTACCTTCTTTTGCTCTCTTAAGAAGTACTTCTGCACTTCCGAATTTTCCAATTACATCATATGGAATACTATTGTTTTCATCCATAGGAACAGTAATAAGGCTCTTCATAGCATCTTCTTTACCTTTACGAATTGCTTCAGGAATTTCAGCTGCTTTTCCTAAACCTGCACCAACGTGTCCATGTTTATCACCAACTACTACTAAAGCTGCGAAACGCATATTACGTCCACCCTTTACTACCTTAGTAACACGTTTGATTGATACTACTGTCTCTTCTAATTCTAACTGACTTGCATCAATTAATTCACGTCTCATGTGTGTTACCTCCTCAACTAAAATTCCAGACCAGCTTCTCTAGCTGCGTCTGCCAATGCCTGAACTTTACCCTGGTAAATGAAGCCGCCTCTGTCAAATACAACTTCTTTAATACCTTTTTCTACTGCTCTCTCTGCAATAACTTTGCCAACATATGCTGCGGCATCAACGTTATTAGTTTTTTCTAACTCTTTCTTTACATCAGCTTCTACTGTAGATGCTGCTACAAGAGTCTTTCCAACTGTATCGTCAATAATTTGAGCATACATATGATTATTGCTTCTAAAAACTGCTAAACGTGGACATTCAGTAGTTCCACTTAAATGATTACGCAGTCTGTTATGTTTCTTAACGCGAACTTCGCTTCTACATTTTTTACTAACCATTTTCTACACTCCTTTATTACTTACCAGTCTTACCAACTTTACGTCTGATAACTTCATAATCATACTTGATACCTTTACCTTTATATGGTTCCGGTGCTCTCTTACTTCTGATTTCTGCAGCGTACTGGCCTACTTTTTCTTTATCAATACCTTTTACAATGATTAAATTCTGTCCGTCAAGAACTGTCTCGATACCTTCTGGATCTTCCATTTCTACAGGATGTGAGTAACCAAGTGAAAGTACTAATTTCTTACCTTGTTTCTGTGCTCTGTAACCAACACCATTTACTTCAAGTTTCTTTTCATAACCATCTGTTACACCAACAACCATGTTGTTGATAAGTGTTCTTGTAAGACCATGTAATGCTTTATTTTTCTTTAAATCATTTGGTCTTGTAACGATGATTTCATCACCGTCTTTCTTAATGTCCATAGACTCAGGTAATACTCTTACAAGTTCTCCCTTAGGTCCAATGACCGTCACCTTATTATTTTCTGCTATATCAACAGTAACTCCTGCCGGTACAGCGATAGGCATTCTTCCTATACGTGACATTTCGCCTTACCTCCTAAATTTTATTTGCTTTTATTACCAAACGAATGCGAGAACTTCTCCACCTACGTTTGCTTTTCTAGCTTCTTTATCTGTAATCACACCTTTGTTTGTTGATATGATTGCTGTTCCAAGTCCGCCAAGAACTCTTGGTAACTCATCTTTACCAGCATAAACACGAAGACCTGGTTTAGAAATCTTCTTGATTCCTGTAATAACCTTATCATTCTTGTCTGCACCATATTTTAATGTGATTCTCATTGTCTTGAAGTTTCCTTCTTCTAAAACTTCATACTTTGTGATATATCCTTCATTTACAAGAATTTCAGCAATAGCTAATTTCATCTTTGATGCAGGAACATCTACTGTATCATGTTTTGCAGTATTTGCATTACGGATTCTTGTAAGCATATCTGCGATTGGATCACTCATAGTCATAGTTTATTTCCTCCTTCAAATTTTCTCTTACCAGCTTGCTTTCTTAACGCCTGGTATCTGTCCTTTATATGCCAATTCACGGAAGCAGATTCTGCAGATTCCGTATTTCTTTAAATAAGCATGTGGACGACCACAGATTCTACAACGGTTGTAAGCCTGTGTTGAGAACTTAGCTTTTCTTTGCTGTTTAACTTTCATAGCAGTTCTAGCCATGGGTCTACCTCCTAATTACTTTGCAAATGGCATGTTAAATAATGCCAATAATTCACGAGCTTCTTCATCAGTGTTAGCTGTAGTAACAAAAATAATGTCCATACCTCTAACTTTATCAACCTTATCGTATTCGATTTCAGGGAAGATAATTTGTTCTTTAATACCAAGAGCATAATTTCCTCTTCCATCAAATGCATTTGGATTAACACCTCTAAAGTCTCTTACACGAGGAAGTGCAAGATTTACTAATCTGTCTAAGAATTCGTACATCATTTCTCCTCTAAGAGTAACTTTACATCCGATTGGCTGTCCTTCTCTTAACTTGAAGTTAGCTACTGAATTTTTAGCTCTTGTTACAACTGCCTTCTGACCTGTGATTGTCTCAAGATCTTTTACAGCTGTCTCTAAGATTTTAGCGTTTTCTTTCGCTTCGCCAACACCCATGTTTATAACAATTTTGTCGAGCTTTGGAATCTCCATTACGTTCTTATATTCGAACTTCTTTTTCATTTCATCCGCAATCTCGTTTAAATACTTTTCTTTAAGTCTGCTCAACTTTCTGGACCTCCTCTCTTAAATTAATCAATTACGTCGCCAGTTTTCTTGGCAATACGTACTTTCTTTCCATCTTCTACTTTGAATCCAACTCTTGTTACCTGTCCTTTTACAACAAGCATAACGTTAGATACATTTATAGGTCCTTCCTGTGTTACAATGCCACCATTCTGGTTCTGAGCACTTGGTTTTGTGTGCTTTGTATGCATATTAACACCTTCCACTGTTACTGTACCTTTTTTGGCGTTCACAGCAGTAACTTTACCTTCTTTACCTTTGTCTTTACCAGCGATAACTTTTACTGTATCACCTTTTTTAATCTTCATAGCTGACATTATGCATACCTCCTATAAAACTTCAGGTGCTAAAGAAACTATTCTCATAAATTTCTTATCTCTTAATTCTCTAGCAACTGGTCCAAAAATACGAGTTCCTCTTGGGGACATATCTTCTTTTATAATTACAGCAGCATTTTCGTCAAATTTGATGTATGAACCATCTTTACGACGAGCGCCTTTCACAGTACGAACTACTACGGCTCTTACAACGTCACCTTTTTTAACAACTCCGCCTGGTGTTGCATCTTTAACAGTAGCAACGATAATATCACCAATATTAGCATATCTTCTAGTAGATCCGCCCATTACTCTGATTGTAAGTAATTCTTTAGCGCCTGTATTATCAGCAACTTTAAGTCTACTTTCCTGTTGAATCATGCTGTATTCCTCCTTTAATCTTTACAAAGACTATTTAGCCTTTTCAATAATTTCAACAAGTCTCCATCTCTTATCCTTTGATAATGGTCTTGTTTCCATAACTTTTACTGTATCACCGATACCGGCTGTATTTTCTTCGTCATGAGCTTTTAATTTATAAGTTCTCTTAACAATCTTGTTATATAAAGGATGCTTTACATGATCCTCTACAGCTACAACGATAGTCTTCTGCATCTTATCGCTGACAACTTTTCCGGTACGTGTTTTTCTTAAATTTCTTTCCACAACAATTCTCCTTTCTCAATTAGGGATTAACCTGTAACTATTCAGCAGCATTTGCCTTTTCAACGATTAATGTCTGAATTCTGGCAATATTTTTTCTAACTTCTTTAATTCTGCTTGTGTTATCTAACTGGTTTGTTGCGTTCTGGAATCTTAAATTGAAAAGTTCCTTCTTAGCAGCTACTAATTCATCTTCTAACTCTGTAGCTGATTTTGCTCTTAAATCTTCTACATATTCCTTAATTTTCACTGTTATCACCGCCTTCTAAATCTTCACGAGATACAACCTTGCATTTAATTGGAAGTTTGTGTGTTGCAAGACGTAATGCTTCTCTAGCTGTTTCTTCTGGAACTCCAGCAATTTCAAACATTACTCTGCCTGGCTTAACTACTGCTACCCAATACTCAAGTGCACCTTTACCTTTACCCATTCGAGTTTCAGCTGGTGTAGCTGTTACCGGTTTGTCTGGGAATATCTTGATCCAAACTTTACCACCACGCTTTACATGACGTGTCATGGCAATTCTGGCTGCTTCAATCTGGTTTGAACGAACCCAGCCTGGTTCCATTGCTACAATACCGAACTCACCATATGAGATCTTATTTCCTCTAGTTGCTTTTCCTCTCATAGAACCACGGAACTGTTTTCTATGTTTAACTCTTTTTGGCATTAACATTATTTATCGCTCCCTTCTTTAGTTGGAAGTATTTCGCCGTTGTAAATCCAAACCTTTACACCTACTTTTCCGTAAGTTGTATCAGCTTCCGCGAAACCATAGTCGATGTCAGCACGTAATGTCTGAAGTGGAATTGTTCCTTCGCTGTAGAACTCTGTACGAGCCATATCAGCACCACCAAGACGTCCTGATGTAGCAGCCTTAATTCCTAAAGCACCTGCTTTCATTGTTCTAGACATTGCAGATTTCATTGCTCTTCTGAAAGAAATACGATTTTCTAACTGCTGTGCAATATTTTCTGCCACTAACTGAGCATCTTTATCAGGTCTCTTTACGTCCTTAACATCCATAAATAACTTCTTATCAGTCATTTTCTGAACTTCAGCTTTAACCTTTTCGATTTCAGCACCACCTTTTCCGATTACGAGACCAGGCTTAGCTGTGTAAACATTAACTCTTACTCTGTCAGATGATCTTTCGATTTCAATCTTAGAAACACCTGTACTGTATAATCTCTTTTTAAGGTATGTTCTGATTTTGTAATCTTCAACAAGGTTGTCTGCAAAATCAGCTTCTGCATACCACTTTGAGTCCCAGTCTTTAATAACTCCGACTCTTAATCCATGTGGATTAACTTTCTGTCCCATACTTTGCCTCCTATCTTATCTCTCATCAAGCACAATAGTGATGTGGCTGTTTCTCTTTAAGATTCTATAAGCTCTACCCTGTGCTCTAGGTTTAATTCTCTTCATTGTAGGTGCCGCATTTGCGAAGCATTCTGCAATGTAAAGTTTACTAACATCCATGTTATTGTTGTTTTCAGCATTCGCAATTGCTGAATTTAATAATTTCAAAATTACGCTTGATGCATATCTTGGGTTGTAAGTAAGAATACCGATAGCACTCTGTACATCTTTACCTCTGATGGCATCTAATACGAAACATGCTTTCTGTACAGACACTCTAGCATAAGATAACTTTGCTGATGGTCTTGTATCTTTATTAGCATTTCTCTCTCTCTTTATCTGGGATCTATGTCCTTTTGCCATAGATGAGACCTCCTTTCAAATTCTAACGGTTTATTTAACCTCTCTTTTCGTCTTTTCCATGTCCTCTATAAGTTCTAGTAGAAACAAATTCACCAAGTTTATGTCCAACCATATCTTCTGTAACATATACTGGCACATGCTTTCTACCATCATGGACAGCGATTGTGTGTCCAACCATCTGTGGGAAAATTGTGGAACGTCTTGACCAGGTTTTAACAACTGACTTGTCGCCTGATTCGTTCAATGCATCAATTTTCTTTAATAAGCTCTCATCCGCAAATGGGCCTTTTTTTAATGATCTAGCCATTCGTCTCTACCTCCTATTTCATGTTCTTTCCGTCACGTCTTCTAACGATCATCTTGTTAGACTGTTTATTCTTCTTACGAGTCTTCAAGCCAAGTGCTGGTTTACCCCAAGGTGTACATGGACCCGGACGACCAACTGGTGCACGTCCTTCACCACCACCATGTGGATGGTCATTAGGGTTCATAACAGAACCACGAACTGTAGGTCTGATACCCATATTACGCTTACGTCCTGCTTTACCAATGTTTACAAGACCGTGTTCAATGTTACCAACAGTACCGATTGTTGCTCTGCAGACGATTGGTACCATTCTCATTTCGCCTGAAGGAAGTCTTAATGTTGCATATTTGCCTTCCTTAGCCATTAACTGAGCTACGTTACCAGCAGCACGGACTAACTGTCCACCCTTACCCGGATATAACTCAATGTTGTGGATTTCTGTACCAACCGGGATAGCTGATAATGGTAAGCAGTTACCTACTTTAACTTCAGCGTTCTCACCGTTCATAAGTACATCGCCAACTTTTAATCCGTTAGGAGCAAGGATATAAGCCTTTTCACCGTCAGCATAGCAGATTAATGCAATGTTAGCTGTTCTGTTTGGATCATATTCAATACTCTTAACTGTTGCAGGAATGTCAACTTTATTTCTCTTAAAGTCAATCATTCTGTATTTTCTTCTAGAACCACCACCATGGTGTCTAACTGTTATTTTACCCTGATTGTTACGACCTGCTGTCTTTTTGAGAGATTTTGTTAAAGACTTCTCTGGAGTAGCCTTTGTAATCTCTGCATTATCAAGCATTGTCATAGCTCTTCTTGAAGGTGTGTATGGGTTAAATGTCTTAATTCCCATTTTCTTTCTCCTTTCAAATTAAACCTTTATTATCACGCTTGTTTCTGCGTCTAACTTTTTTTCTTATTACAGACCTGCAAAGATTTCAATATCTGCACTGTCTTCTGTCAACTGAACAACCGCTTTCTTCTTTGCTGCTGTCTTTCCAGTTACATAACCACGTCTCTTATTCTTTCCTGCTAAGTTCATTGTCTTAACGCTTTCTACTTTTGCTCCTTCGAACATTTTTTCAACCGCATCAGCAACCTGTGACTTAGTAGCATCTGTGTGAACGTAGAATGTATATTTCTTTTCTGCCATAGCGTTCATACTTTTTTCAGTAATAACTGGTGAAAGTATCACGTCATAATATTTAATATCTGCCATTATGCGTACACCTCCTCAATTGTTGCTACAGCTGCTTTTTCAACTACTACTGTATCGTATTTAAGAATATCGTATACATTAATTGTATTTGTCAAAGCAGTTTTCACTGTAGGGATGTTCTTAGCTGATTTTACTGTGTTTGCATCATTTTCATTTAATACTACTAATGCTTTTTCAGCCTTTAAGTTTGCCATAACCTTTGCAAATTCCTTTGTCTTAGGAGCGTCAAACTTAAGTTCATCAACTACGATTAATTTTCCTTCGTTAACTCTTGATGTCAATGCTGACTTAAGAGCCAGTCTCTTTTCTTTCTTATTCATCTTGAATGAATAATCTCTAGGTGTTGGAGCAAAAACAACTCCGCCGCCTGTCCACTGTGGAGATCTTGTAGAACCCTGTCTTGCATGACCTGTTCCTTTCTGTCTCCATGGTTTTCTGCCACCGCCGCTCACTTCTGAACGAGTCTTCGCTTTCTGTGTTCCCTGACGGTTATTTGCGAGCTGGCTTACTACAGCCTGATGTACTAAATTTTCATTTACTTCTACACCAAATACTGCATCGCTAAGTTCGATTGTTCCAACTTCGCTTCCTTCCATATTTAAAACAGATACTTTTGCCATCTGTGCGTTCCTCCTTTCAAATACTACTTACCGGCTTTCACAGATTCTTTAATTGTTACTAAAGCTTTCTTAGGTCCCGGTACAGCACCTTTAACTAAGAGTAAATTCTTTTCAGCGTCAACTCTAACGATTTCAAGGTTCTGAGTTGTCACCTGTTTGCCACCCATGTGACCAGGCATCTTCTTACCTTTAAATACCTTACTTGGTGATGAACATGCACCATTTGAACCAGCATGTCTATGGTATTTAGAACCATGAGCCATAGGTCCTCTTGACTGTCCATGTCTCTTAATTGCGCCCTGGAATCCTTTTCCCTTCGCAACTGCAGTAGCATCAACCTTATCTCCAGCTTCAAAAATTTCAGCCTTGATTTCATCTTTTACTGCATACTCACCTTCGAGTTTAAATTCTCTTACAAATCTCTTGTAAGATACGCCTGCCTTGTCAAACATTCCCTTTACAGGTTTGTTGACAAGTTTTTCTCTGATATCTTCGAAACCAACCTGAACTGCTGCGTATCCATCGTTCTCAACTGTCTTAACCTGTGTTACTACACATGGTCCAGCCTGAAGAACTGTAACTGGTACTAATTCGCCAGCTTCGTTGAATATCTGAGTCATTCCAACTTTTCTTGCTAAAATAGCTTTCTTCATTAATAATTACCTCCTGTTTAATCTACAGCGGATCGCATTCCGCGATCATCCTAGAACAGTTTTGTAACTAACTCATTCGTTTAATTACCTATATAAAACCTTCAAGGATAATTCTCACTATTTGTTCTTCATCTTAATATCAATATACACACCTGCTGGCATTTCAAGCTTTGATAAAGCTTCTACTGCCTTCTGGTTTGGAGCAATGATATCGATGAGTCTCTTATGAGTTCTCTGTTCAAACTGCTCTCTGGAATCTTTGTACTTATGAACAGCTCTAAGAATAGTAATAACTTCTTTCTTAGTTGGTAGAGGTACCGGACCACTAACTTCTGTTCCTGTTCTCTTTGCAGTTTCAACAATTTTCTTAGCTGATTGATCTACTAATTTGTAATCGTAAGCTTTCAGTGTAATTCTCATTACTTGTGCCATAAAAAAAGCCGCCTCCTTTTCGTACTATTTTAAACTCTAGCACGACAAGCGGTGACCGTACAACCTTTCCGTGTGTGTCATATTTTATATCACGTTCACACGGCGTTTCCACTCCCTGGTGGACTAATTTTTGTACAGTGACTTGTCGCCAGTTTCCTAACTTGACATTCGCTCCACGGAAAACCTGCATCTTTCGTATGCAGCAACCTCACGTTTCAACGCTATCAATGTCACAGCACGAACAATAATAACATAAGGGATTACAAATTGCAACCCCTCTTTTAGAAAATTTTTGTATAAGTAGAAAATCTTACATCATCCAACTATATTATATAGAAGAAACTCATATTTTAAAATAGTATTTTGATTCTATCTTATTGCCTAATACATCTTCCAAATCACTTGTAACAATCAATTGCTCTTTTTGTGGTTTGGTTAATTTTTTGATATAGTACTCCAATTTACTTGCCAGAACTTTATTCTCAGACTTCCATGCTATTTCTAACCTTGTCACTTTATGTGTTCTCGTATACTTTGCACTTTTTCCACTCTGAGATTTATGCTCCTCAATTCTTCTGTTTAAATCTGTTGTTATCCCGGTGTAAAGTGAATTATCTTCACACCTTAATATGTAAGTATAGTACATTTCTCTCTTCCTATCGGTTCTAAATAATTAAAAAATTCCCGGAATCCATTTTGCAATAAAAAATCCACCTGCGAAAGAACATATATTTGCAAGCAACGCATAAAAGATAATCTTTTTCCCTAAAACTTTGCACTCTTTCTTCCTATTAAATAATTTTGAATATTTTTACATATATGTTTTATATTTTTTTGTAAAAACACATGTAATTTTTTAATTTTCTATAAATTTAATAATCTAATAAAAAAGAAGGTATCAAAACACTTCCCTAACAAAAAAGGGGCTTTTTTACAGCCCCTTCATTTTCTATTCTATAACATTTCTTTTCTTAATTCTGCTCCACTCTTAGCACTAAGATAAGCCGGTGCAATGTCAAATACAGTCTTGCATCCACTCTGACCTTCCTTACTCAGTCTATGTGCTGCTCTTGCATAAGCGACTAACACGCTGGAGGTAAACTCAGGATTCGAATCCAATTTAAGGCTGTATTCAATCAGATGTTTATTCTCTTTATTCCAACCTGTCACACCACTTCTAAGTACAAATCCACCATGAGGAATTCCACTATGTTCTGCCATCAACTCTTCCTCACTAATAAAATGTACTGTTGTATCATAATCAGCAAAGTAATTTGGCATTGTCTTTATCTCTTCTTCTACTTTTGCTGCATCTGCCCCATCCTCTAAAACAACAAAACATTCTCTTGTATGTTTTTGTCTTGTAGTAAGTTCCGGATTTGTTCCTTCACGTACCGCATCAAGAGCACTGTCTACAGGAATTGTATACTGTTTTGCATTCTTAACACCTTCAATACGACGGATTGCATCAGAATGTCCCTGACTAACACCTTTTCCCCAAAATGTATAATCATTTCCCTCTGGTAAAATTGCATTAGCATACAAACGGTTCAATGAAAACATTCCCGGATCCCATCCTACAGAAATAATTCCAACTGTTCCATTTTCCTTTGCCACTTTATCAACATTTGCAAAATGCTCTGGGATTCTTGCATGGGTATCAAAACTATCTATCACATTAAAATGCTTTGCAAACTCCGGAGTCTGCTCCGGTAAATCTGTAGCACTACCGCCACATAAAATCATAACATCAATTTTGTCCTTCCAATCTGCTGCTTCTTCTACCTTACAAACTGTTGCTGTTTCTGTAAGAATAGAAACGGTAGATGGTTCTCTACGTGTAAATACTGCAACCAATTCCATATCATCGTTCTGTTTAATTGCACATTCCACACCACGTCCTAAATTTCCATAACCTAAAATTCCAATACGTGTACTCATTTTCTTTCTCCTTACTCTCATTATTTATATTGTAGGAACTCCAAATACGACAATTTGCTTTCCTTTTTTCACACGATTTCTATCATAGCACAATTTTCATAAAAGTTTAATACTTTATTATATCAATCCCTGTATGATAATAATTAAAATCAAGATTGGCAAAACAAACTGAAAATATGGTTTCAGCCATTTCGCGAAACGTATTCCTCTTCCTGCATTACATTCTTCATAGTATTTATCAAATCCCCATCCAAACTTTGTTGTGCAGAAAATCAGAAAAATCAAAGAGCCAATTGGCAGCAACAGATTACTTACAAGAAAATCCTCACTGTCTAAAACATCCCTTCCGCCAATCAGATGCAGATTCTTCCACACATTATAACCAAGTACACATGGCATACTGGCAATTAAAACAATAATTCCATTAATTAATACCGCCTTTTTGCGTCCCCATTGAAACATATCTATACAGAAAGAAATAATATTTTCAAAAACGGCTACAATTGTTGAAAAGCTTGCAAATGTCATAAACAGGAAGAATAATGTTCCCCAGACTCTTCCTCCTGACATATTTACAAAAACATTCGGTAAGGTAACAAAAATAAGGGATGGTCCCTGATCCGGCTGAACCCCATAAGAAAAACATGCCGGAAAGATGATTAACCCTGACATAATTGCCACAAACGTATCCAACGCACTAATACGTAATGCTTCTCCGGGTAAAGAATTTTCTCTGCTCATATAACTTCCAAATATCTCCATAGCTGCAATACCTAAACTCAGTGTAAAAAACGCCTGATTCATAGCTGCTGTTACAACATTACCAAAACCAATATCTTTTACTTTGTCCATACTTGGAATCAGATAAAATCCCAGACCTTTCGCCGCTCCGGGAAGCACAATACTATGCACTGCCAAAACAACAATTAATACAAGCAGTGCTGACATCATAAACTTGCTGATTTTTTCAACACCACTCTGTAATCCTTTTGAACAGACAAAAAATCCTAACACTACTGTCAAAACCATCCAGATTCCCATCTCCACCGGAGATGATAAGAGTTCTAAAAAAACATTTCCTATCGCTTCTGCATTCATATTCTTTTTAAATGTTCCTGTTGAAAATTTCAAAAAGTATCCAACCATCCAGCCGGAAACTGTTGTGTAATACATCATCAATAGATAACAACCTAAAATACAGCACCACCCATGAATATGCCACTTATGTTTTGGCTTTTCCAATGCTTTATATCCTAAAACAATACTCTTTTTACTTGCCCGTCCAATAGCAAGTTCCATTGTCAAAACCGGAACTCCCATACACAACAAAAACACAAGGTACAATAAAACAAATATTCCACCGCCATTTTCTCCTGCCACATACGGAAATCTCCAAACATTACCTATTCCGATAGCACAACCTGCACTTACAAGAATAAATCCTAATCTTGACTTAAATCCCTCTCTTTTCATTCTTTCTTTTACGCATAGTAATTATCCTTTGCAAATAATTTCTATACCTATCCTTTCTTATTATTATCTATTACCCAGCTGCCAAAAAGCAACTGCACTGGCTGCCGCCACATTTAACGAGTCTACTCCATGAGCCATTGGAATACATACCGTATAATCACAATTTTGAATTGTATTTTTATCCAGCCCCTCTCCTTCTGTCCCAAGAATTATCGCCAGACGTTCCTCTGCCTTCAACGCTTTATTATCAATACTTATCGAATTTTCATCCAATGCCATTGCTGCTGTTTTAAACCCCAAACATCGCAACTGTTCTATATATCCTGTTTCTTCCTCATCTATAAAAGTCCACGGAATTTGAAAGACAGTTCCCATACTTACTCTGATTGCACGACGGTACAATGGATTGCTGCAAGCCTGCGTCAACAATACCGCATCAATATTCAATGCGGCTGCTGAACGAAAAATCGCTCCAATATTTGTCGGATTCACGACATTTTCTAAAACTGCAACTCTGCGTGTGTTGCTGCATACTTCCTCTACAGTAAGCAATTGTGGACGATACATCGCACAAAGCATTCCTCTGGTCAGCTGAAAACCTGTAAGTTTCGTTAATACATCAAACTCTGCTGTGTATACCGGTATACTGCCACAACGTTCTATCAAATGTTTTGCCTGCGTTTCTATATGCCTTTTTTCTACTAAAAAGGATATCGGAACACAGCCTGAATCAAGTGCACGTTCAATTACTAAAGGACTTTCCGCAATAAACACTCCCTTTTCGGGCTCATGCCTGTTCAATAATTGATTTTCTGTCAGTCTGGCATATACGTCTAACTCCGGTGCATTAAAATCTTTTATCTCTGTGATGTTAGACATCGTATCCTCTCCTAATTACAATATTTTTTCCATTCCTATTTTTTGTATATGAAGTCCACATTTTTCATAAAACGCTTTTGCTTCTTCATTACACGCCCACACATTTAATGTCACATTATAACAGCCACTTTGTTTAGCAATTTTTATAACATGCTGATACAATTTCGTTCCAACCCCTTTTCCCCTTATGCCTTCTAATACACACAAATCATCTATGTATAATGTTTTTATATGGGTTAACAAATTTGAATGATTTTCCTGAAATATGCAAAATGCATAACCTAATATTTTTCTCTCTTCCTCAGCAACATATATCGGGCGGGTATAATCCTCCAACAATTCATTTAATTCTTCCGAAGTATATTTTTTTGTACCTGCCTGAAACAAATCCGGACGTCCGTCAGAGTGTACTTTTGCAACCTGATACAACAATGTCTCTATCTGTGGAATATCCTTTTTTTCTGCTTTTCTAATATACATATGGCATCCTTTCCTTACTTTTTATAAAGTAAATAGTTTTCATTCTCAATTGTCACATTATCTAACAACTTCTGAAATATATCCTTATTAAAATTCTCATCGGCACACAGTACCTCCATCTCCATACCTCTATATTTCAAATAATATGAAGTTACAAAAAATCCATTTCTTAAATAAAATTTTCGTCTTGTTTTTCTCTAAGCAATATTAGGTGCCTCTTCCTCGATTGCCTCTAAATCCACTACCACCTGGCAATCAGAATATTGTTTTTTTATCAATGATAATCCCTGTCCTCCATACCCCATGGAACGTTTCTCACTGTCAATTGCCAAAAAGAAAATATATGCAGTCTTTTCGTCAGTCACCAATGCACAATAACCTACAAATTGTTCTTCATCGTAAAATGCTCAGACTTCAAATATATTTTCATCAATTAATTGTATGATCTGCTCTATATCCATACGTTCCTCTTTCGGAAACGCATTATTATTTATCTTTTGCCATTCATCTGTCTCTTTAAAATCAGCAGTTATTTTTTTCATATATAAATTCATTTTTTGCTCCACTACTTATATTCCATATTTTAATTTTTTTGTTTTTTATTTTATTCATCTGTCAGATATTATAACATAAGAGCAGCGTTAATCAAAATGACTAACGCTACTCTTTATTATTAAAATTTTTTAAGTTTTAATAGTTTTCAGCATGTACTTCAAAATAACTCTGTGGGTGTGCACATGTAGGACAAATCTCAGGTGCATTTGTTCCAACAACAATGTGTCCACAATTTCTGCATTCCCAGACCTTCACTTCACTCTTTTCAAATACTGCTTTTGTTTCTACATTTTTCAGTAATGCACGATATCTTTCTTCATGGTGTTTTTCAATCGCTGCTACCAAACGGAACTTTTCTGCCAGTTCCGGAAAACCTTCTTCTTCAGCAGTCTTGGCAAAACCTTCATACATATCTGTCCATTCATAGTTTTCACCTTCTGCTGCAGCTGCAAGATTCTGTGCAGTATCACCAATACCATTTAATTCTTTAAACCACATCTTTGCATGTTCTTTTTCATTATTTGCTGTGTCCAGAAAAAGAGATGATATCTGCTCATATCCTTCTTTCTTCGCTACGGAAGCAAAGTATGTATATTTGTTTCTTGCCTGTGATTCTCCGGCAAATGCTGCTTCCAGATTCTTTTCTGTTTTTGTTCCTTCATATTTGTTTGCCATTGTAAATTCCTCCTTTTGTCCATAATCTTTACAAATATTATACATATCTTTTCCAGATAATTCCATTCCTTTTTGTTCTAATTTGTGTCTTTTTATTTAATATGTTAAAATATGAAACGGAATCTAATTAAGAGTACCTAGCTCTAAACGGATGAAAAACATTTTATACTGATCCGGGATTCAGAAAACAATAATTTTTTAAAGGAAACAGACAAATGTGGATTGCAGATAATTGGAAAGATTATGAAGTTATTGATACTTCAACAGGAGAGAAATTAGAACGATGGGGAGATTATTTACTGGTCCGTCCGGACCCACAGGTAATTTGGAATACCCCAAAGAAAAATAAAGGATGGCACAAACATAATGGACATTATCACAGAAGTAACAGAGGCGGAGGACAATGGCAGTTTTTTAACCTTCCGGAACAATGGACTATAGGTTATAACAATCTAACTTTTAATCTAAAGCCTTTTAGTTTTAAGCACACAGGACTATTTCCCGAACAGGCTACTAACTGGGATTGGTTCTCAGCGAAAATAAAAAATGCAGGAAGACCCGTTAAAGTATTAAATCTTTTTGCCTACACTGGCGGTGCAACTCTTGCCGCGTTGGATGCCGGTGCTCACGTTACTCACGTAGATGCTTCTAAGGGTATGGTCACCTGGGCAAAGGAAAACGCAGTCTCATCAGGTTTAGCAGACAAACCGGTGAGATGGTTAGTAGACGATTGTGTAAAATTTGTGGAGCGTGAAATCAGACGGGGAAATAAATACGACGGAATTATTATGGACCCTCCATCTTATGGACGAGGCCCTAAAGGAGAAACATGGAAAATCGAAGAAAGTATTTTCCCATTCGTAGAATTATGCACGAACATTTTAAGTGATGATCCACTATTCTTTTTAATTAATTCTTACACCACAGGACTACAGCCTGCAGTACTTAACTACATGATAAGCACTGCCATTGTACCAAAGTTTGGTGGTAACGTAGAAGCAGAAGAAATCGGCCTTCCCGTAAGTTCCAATGGATTAATTCTTCCTTGTGGTGCTTCAGGACGGTGGAGTAAATAGATTTTATTTATAAACAAAAGAGCTGCTATAATTTTATTTGATTACAGCAGCTCTTTTTCTATACAAATTTTATTATCCTACAGCTCTACTTCCTGGATCATGAACTCCTTATCACGAACATCTGCACATATCGCCATAATATAAAGATTATCCAGTTTCATCTGCAGTATTGCATATCCCGGATTATCAATAATCTTAGGATTATTTCCACTTAAGTCAATTTCAAAAGAATTTAATGGTTTTCTTAAACCAATACCGATATTCTTTAAATAAGCTTCCTTTATTGTCCAAATTTCATGAAATCTCTGTCGTTTTATTTCCTGATTATCATTTTCATTAATATAAGCACACTCACTGGCGCAGAAATTCCTCTCGGCTATCAGAGAATTACTTTTCTCCATTCGTTGTATATCAATACCAATATTATAATCAGATACAGCAATGACAACATAATTGCCTGAATGAGATATATTAAATGACCTCTTTTCCGTTGTGAAATGAGGTTTCCCATTCTTCGCAATCATAATATCATCATCAATACCAAATCTGTTTTTAACATAGTTAATTAAAAGCCCTGCTCCTAAGCATCTGAATTTATCATCCTGTTTTTTTAAACGTTCTATTTTCGCCAAACGTTCAAAACTAACTTCCTTAAGTTTTTCAGCAAAAATATTTTTGTTTCTAAGTGGTGTTATATTAAAATAAAAAATTTCCATTCTTTTGTCTCCTAATAATTCGATAAGTCGTTTTACCCTATCGAAATATTTACTTATAGGTTAATTTTTCTATATTAATCTTCTCCTAATAAGTTCCTAAATTAGTTTAGCACATTTTTGATTTTGTGCAAACATTTTTTTCTTATTCTGTAAATGGAGACAGCTCAAGCCTAATGAAATAACCTTTGTCATGCTGACAAACTGGACACTGTTCCGGTGCAGCCTGCCCCTCATACACATGTCCACAGTTTAAACATATCCATCCTGTTTTCACATCAGATACATGCAGTTTATTCTCTTCGAGCCATTCTGCAAATCTTCCAAATCTGTCCCCATGCATTTTTTCTATTTTTGCAATCATATGAAATGCATTTGCAACATTTAAGAAGCCCTCTTCTTTTGCCTTATCTCCAAAGTTTTTATATACATCATCATGCTCTTCATATTCATTATGCTGTGCCATTCGTAACAATTCCGCTAAATTATCAGTAATATCCACAGGATAACCACCATCAACATGAATCGTCTCTCCACCCAATTCTTTTAAATAGTTATAAAATATCTCTGCATGCTCTTTTTCCTGATTTGCCGTATATATAAATAACTTTGCAATTGCCTGCTGTTTCTCACGATTTGCCTGTCCCGCCGCAAATGTATATCTGTTTCTTGCCTGACTCTCTCCTGCAAATGCTCTCATAAGATTATCTTTTGTTTCACTATTTTTAAATTCTACTGCCATAAAACACCTCCAATAAATATTTATTACAATTATTTACCAAAACACTGTTTTCTATGCAAAACATTACTCAACTATAAAAAAATCAGAAGAGTGAGCTGAAAGATCATACATTCAACTCACTCTTCTATTTCATCATTAATAATTATTTACTATCTTATTTTTACTTCTGATACTTTTTTATAATTCGTCAAATCAACCGCATAAATTCTTCTTTCAGGATTTACTATATAGAAATAGTCTCCGATATATATGCCACGCAGGTTTTCTACATACTTTCCTATCGAAAGTTTGAATACCTTTTTAAACCGGCCATCCTTATAAGTATATAATAGATAGTCTGTATCATAAGAACCACTATTTCTTTCCGCATAAAATCCTATTAGCTCTTTTTTACTGTCAATAAGTATCGATTTGTAATTATAGAACGCTTCTGAATAATCATACTCCTTCAAAACTAACTTTGTTTTCAGTGATGCTTTTCCCTTTTCTACGTCATACATATCAAGTTTCAATCCCGATATATTCCCCTTATTATCACCATTCTGTCCAATACCAAACAATAAATCATCTCTATAAAATTGTAGATAATCTGAGAATCCCGGCATCTTTAATTTTCCTGCCACCTTAGGATGTTTCATATCTGAAAAATCAATCGTAAACAATGGATCTGTGTTTTCAAAGGATACAAAATATCCATAGTCTCCTAAAAATCTTGCGGCATAAATATCTTCATTTTTCGCCAATTTTTTAATAGCAGCAATCTGTTCTAAATTATTTCCCAGAACATAAACATCATTCCAAGATTCAATCTCTTCATTATCCAAAGTCTCTACCAGTTCTCTTTCCTTTGTCTTATTTTTTGCATCATAATGTGTCTGGTACAGATTTGTTGATGTAATATTATTAATATGAGTGACTATCCTAAGATAACCGTCTTTTTCATCAAGTGAAAACTGGTCGTCCGCCCAGCCCGGCAAATTTGCCGCCGCCACATAATTTACCTTGCCATCTTTATAACTGTATTTTAGAATTTTCGTATAATCACATGTTTTCTCTATTTTATATTTTTTCTTATCTTTTTGTGTCTCAAGAATCTGTTTTCCTTTTTCTGTATTAGTTATGTCTGTCGTATCACAGGACACATTCAACAGATAAATATTACTTTGACTCACATAAATATTATTCACTCCACCCAGAACAGAAATCTGGCTTGTAAATTTTTCACTCCTATGAATGTCTATTGCAGTTATAATTGTATACTCCGGCCATTCATTTTCTATCTTTTCCGGAAGATATACACAGTCATATTTCATCTTCTTTCCATTTATTTTCGGAACGCAGTCTTTTGCGTAATAACTGTAAAAGTCATAATTTGAAATTGTATATAAATATCCATCTGTCAACCGGGAGTTACTGTAAGAACCATCCTGCACATTTACATTTTTTAACTGAATATGTTTTATGTCTGAAATATCATAAATAAGGATACAGGTACTTATTTCTGACTCTTTTTTGTTTGTTAAATGTCCCCCTGCAAGCACGAGTGTATCTCCTGAAATATACATTTCCAAATTGTCAAATACTTTGACCTCTTTGCTTTCTATATTAAAAGAAGAAATTTTTTCCATTCGTTTTCCATCGACTGCTGTTACCGTTAATTTATATGTCCTTCCTATCCAACAGACATCATAACATCCCTCATATTTTTTCGACTGGTTTTTGATATCGTCATTCATCTGGTAAGACAGTGTATAAATATATTTTCCATCTGTTTTTACAATATCGGATTCATCTACATTCTCAGTCTGTTTGTTCGTCTGGGAATATTCATTTTTCGTTTTATCTGTGAGGGCTTCCAGATTACCCGCAGTTCCTTCTGACTTTTTAACTACATCCCCCTCAGCTTTTGTGTATTTTCTTCTATACCCAAAAATTTTGTTTATCTTTTTTTCGATTTCAGAATAACTTCCTGCCAATTTCACATTTTTATCTGAATGAAGGCTTATCGCTGTTTCTTCTACATAGTTATTTTTCAAATGCCTGTCTGTCTGCACCCCAATATTTTTCCATGCAAAAATAGTTACACACAATACAGCACATGCTGCCACTGCGGATATAACTTTATAAACATTCCGCTTTGGTTTTTCATAACTTCTGATTTGTCCGATTATCTCTTCGTCCACAGCACATTTTTCTATCTTTGTGCTGTCCTGCCTTATCATTTCTGCAACATTTAAATTTTCATTATCAATATCTTCATATTTTTTACTCATTCTTTTACCTCCAGATATTCTCTCATCTTTGCCAGACTTCGATTGAGTCTGCTTCTAACCGTTGTGGGATTCATAGACAAAACGTCCGCCACTTCATGGCTTTTATATCCTTCCACCACACATAATGTCACAATCATTCTGTCTTTTGGCTGCAATTTCGATAGCGCTATCTGTACATCCGTTGTTGCATCTATATCTTTTTCCTGACATAGTTGTTGATTTAAACTATCATCAAACTCCTGTGCATTGGGATTGAATACAGAAAACTTATGATATTTTTCTCTCATTCTCCTTTTACACTTATTGGTCAGTATTTTAAGTATCCATGCCTCAAACCTAGTCTCATCCTTTAACTTTGTTATGCCAATCAGAGCATCAAGCACCGTTTCACTGACTATTTCCTCTGCAATCTGATTATTTCCCAGCATATACAAAGCCATTTTGCACAAATCCGTGTTAATATCGCGATACAAGCTCTCAAATGCAATTTTGTCATGCCGCATTGCATTTTTAACATCTTTCTCTTTGTAATTCATATTGGTACCTCTTGTTATGTATTATCCTTACATTTATACAGTGTCTGTGGGACATGAAATTGTTGCATGTCATTTTACACAAAGTTTAACAAAAAATTCCCGGCTTACAAAAAACCAGGAATTTTTCTGCTTTTTATCTTCTTTTCGCTGTCATGTCTTCGACAATTAATTTAAATACATTTGTTTTTGGAACAATTACCGTACCAAACGGAAAGTCTTCCTGATGATAATGTTTCATCAAAACTTGCAATCCCTTCATTTTTTCCTCTTCCGATACAATTTCCATGCGCCCTCTTCCTATGACACTCTCATATTTCATGGTACAACTCATTTTTTTATCATTCATAACCAATTGATGAGAACAGTCCATTTCAAATGTCACACGATTGTCCTTTCTCATTAAATCATATTTTTTACCTTCATCTGCTCCATGAAAATAAAACACAATCTTTCCGTCCTGAATATCCATTCCAAAATTTAATGGAACAATATACGGATAATCTTTATCATTCAAAACGATTCTGCAAACATCACATTTTCTTATTATCTCTATAATTTCTTTTTTATCTATAATTTCTCTGTCGCTTCTTCTCATATCATCTGCTCCTTATTTTACATTGCATATTATAACCTCGACATCTATCTATCATAGGTTATCTCTCTACTGTTATATCCCTTAATTCAAACCGAATGATTTTTTTCAAATCTTCCAATGCTACTTCTACCTGATATCCTATTTTTCCACCACTAAACATAATGGTCTCAAACTGTTCTGCACTTTTATCAATCGTTGTTCGAAAAAACTTTTTCATTCCAATCGGAGAACATCCGCCATGCACATATCCTGTCAGAGGTAACAAATCCTTTGATTTGAGCATTTCTATTTTCTTTTCTCCCACCACACCGGCGGCTTTCTTCAAATCCAATTCTTTTTCAACCGGTACCATAAACACATAATAGTTCTTTGATTTTGATACAGTAACCAACGTTTTAAAAACCATATCCGGATTTTCTCCCAATGCCTCTGCCACTTCAATACCGCTAACCGCTCCTGTAGATAGATAGTTATGCTTTTTATAGTTTACTTTTTTGCTGTCCAGGACCCGCATTACATTTGTCTTTTCTTCTTTCTTCATAATCTGTCACCTTTTCTATATATGTTTTCCTACTTAAAAGTATAACACATTCTCTTTTTTCTTCATATACTATATCAAACACATATGAGAGGTTAATATGTATATACTTTTTGGAATTCTTATAATAATTTGTATTTTATTTTCCATTTTTTGTTTTTACAAGAGAAAAAAAATCATCAAGAAAATATGTAATATGGACTACTGCAAAAAAGTTCATTTATTAAATGATTTATTAGAGCCATTCGGTTTTTGTTATCTGCCCGAAAGCGATATCGTAACATCACTCCGTAATGCATGGCAGAAAAAATTTGGTTATATGGCAAAATATGACCATGCAGCTCTTCATTTTAATATGGTATTTGATTGTGAAAAGGTATACTTTTATTACGACAAAAAAACCTGGTTAATTGAGTTTTGGAAAGGACAATATGGAATAAATATCGGCGGAGAAATCGGAATATACAGAGCTGATAAAATTGTAGCTCCAAAAGATTTCAGCAAGACAATCTTTTATGGTGTTTCAGACAGTGAAATGCTGCCTCTTTCCATGGTACTGAATTATAAAGGGCAGAAACTTTTTTCGCTTACAAAAAAACACTGGTGGCTGACCGGTTTCCGTGTAGGTTCCTACTGTAATCCCGAGGACCTCACAATGCAGATTACTATTGACTTTGAAAACCGCGAAATGCTTGAAGCATTTATGTCCAGTATAGAACGTATGGCATACAGCGACTGCGATTTATATGTATGTGATGATTCCGTAACATTTATGTTCGGCATTCCTCACAGCAGACAGCCAAGATATTTCCATCGTTTTTTAGCAGCATTTTCTCTCTGGCAGGACCGCATTTTTTGTAAACTCTACAATTTTGTAACAAGACCATTTACTTGTACTGTAGACAAAATCTTATATCTGTACTTTTTCCTTCCTGCATGTTTCAGACATTTGTTCCGCTTTAAAAAATGCCGTAAGCAAAAACATTGCAGAAAAAAACATTGTAACAAAAAACATTGTCAGGAAAAATGTTATCCGAAATATGAATGTGAAGAAAGATGCTGTAGAAAAAAATGCAAAAAACATTAATTTTCTAATTGCGAGGAAAACTTTATGGGATATCATTCTAGAATAAATAATGCTTTTGAGGGAGCACTAAGGCTCCCTCTAAACATGCAGAGCCGGTATGTTATTTTCAGCGACTGCCACAGAGGAATCGGAAAGGCAAACGACAATTTTACAAAAAATGAATTTATTTATATTGCAGCTTTGAATTATTATTTCCATAGGGATTTTACTTATATTGAGCTTGGAGATGGAGATGAATTGTGGGAAAACCGAAATATGAATGCCATTAAAGATATGCACCAGCATAGTTTTGATGTTCTGGCAAAATTTTTTAAACAAAACAAATTTTACAGTGTCTATGGAAACCATGACATTGTAAAAAAATATTCCAGATATGCAGATTTAAATTTTTGTTCCTATTATTGCGACAATAATATGTGTACTAAGGAACTTTTTCCAAACATAACTTTTTATTCCGGCATCATTTTGGAAAGTAAAACTCAAAACAATATTTATCTTACTCATGGACATCAGGCTGATTTTCTAAACAGCACTTTATGGCATTTGTCCCGTTTTCTTGTAAGATATATATGGAAACCTTTAGAATCTCTAGGTATTCCTGACCCTACCAGCGCTGCAAAAAACAATAAAAGAAAAAACTCTACAGAAAAGAAATTGACAAATTGGGCAAAACAAAACCAGCATATATTAATTACAGGTAATGCCATAAGGAGATACACAACTTCCTGTATTATAATATGGAGAGTTGC
>CAQBGY010000021.1 GCA_948759685.1 uncultured Eubacterium sp. | reverse complement strand
TTAAAGGGTTCCTGTTCCTGCATCTGCATTTGTTTCCTCCCCTCCCGGCTCAATATGGATAATAAATTCCCCCTCCTGCCGCTGCACCAGCTCCAAAAGCTCCCTTACCGTCAGTTCTTTTTGTGTTTCTTCCATATAATAGCAATCCTCCTATCTGGACTGTCGTTTTCCGTCCGGGCGGTCATGCCTTGTTCCGTTCCCGTCCAGGCGCTTGTCTGGCGTGTCCGTTGCAAGCGATAACCTCCGCTGTTTTCTGTCATAACGGTACACCTGATTGGAAAGCCGCTCGTTCAGTCTGATCCTCGACGCATTGTTTTTTTCCACCAGTTCTGCCAGTTCCTTCGGCGTTACCCCCTCTGTCGGCACTGCCATGACTTCATGGACTGACAGCGGCATGATATACAGATCACCGCCCAACTGTTCCGACAATCCGTGAATGACATCCCCGTAGAGCATGGAGACAGCGCCATTGATACACCTTTTGTTGCTGATGCAGTAAATCGGCGTCTGTATGGTGCTGCCCATTTCCCGTGCCGCTTCTTCTGAAAAACCGCCGTCCATGAACATTTCCACGATAATGTCATTTAAAAGCTCCGTTGTTGGCGGGAAAAGCCGCCTTGTATTTTCCACTGCCGCATGGAATAATTCTTCCTCCCCCATACCGATCCTCTCCGCCATTTCCACAGTGACCGGGACTGATTCCACGGGATTTCGGGTATCTATGACATATTTGTAAATGATTGATAAGTCCTCAAATTCCCTGTGCGGCATATATCCGAGCATTTCACGGTTCTGTCCCGTATTGACCAGTGACATGATTATGCTTTCCGGTGCGCCCTGCAGGTTCATCCTGCTGTTCTTCCTCTCCGCCTCACGGCAGGCTCCCGCCAGATAAAATGCCGTAAGTTCAAGTGTTTCCTGCAGATCGCCGGATTTTCTGTACGCTTCATACACATGGTTCAGGTATACCGTCGGGTACAGTTTATCCGGCAGGCAGTCAGGCGGCACAAGATGAAGTGCGTCCAGAGTTTCATTCACTTTCCCCGTCCGGTCAGCCCGTAAGGAATATCCCGCAAGTTCATCCGGCATAAGGCTCATAAGTTTTTCCCTGACCACATCCTTGAACATTTCATAATCCATCATAAAAACTGCCCCTCCGTTCTATGCCTGCGGAAACGCCGCCCTTATCTGGACTGCTTTGCCTCATAAACCATTCCCTGTTCTGCCACAACGCCGTCCAGCCTTTTGTTTGGCGTGTCCGTGGCAAGCGTGATCTTCCGCAGGTCTTTGTCGTAGTGGTACACCTGATTGGAAAGCCGCTCGCTGATGTCCACCTGATCCATGTTTATCTCTGAAACCATCTGTGCCAGTTCTTCCGGTTCGCCCATTTCCACGGACACGGCGATAACTTCGTGTACGGAAGAGGGCAGGATATACAGGTCCGTCCCCACGCTTTCCGCCAGCTTGTGCAGCTTATCCTCATAAAGCATGGAAGCCGCACCGTCTATCTTTCTTTCATTTGAAATAACCCACATGATATTTTCCGGCTCCTGCTCCCCGATCATGAGGTCTGCCAGCTCCTCCGGCATACCGTCAGCCACCAGCATATCCCGCATGACTTCATTCATGGACTGCACCACGGGAGGCAGGATGCGTCTGGTGTTTTCCGCAGCGGCTTTGAATAACTGTTCCTCCCCCATTCCCAGTGACTCCGCCACATGATTATTGATCACAACGCTTGAAAGCCCCCTTTGTTCCACGTCCACTACCCATCGGTATATAATGGACAGATCCTGAAATTCCCTGTGCGGCAGGTTTTTCAGCATATCCTCATTCTGCATGGTGTTCACAAGCTGGAAGATGATATTGTCCTTTGCCGTGCTTATATCCAGCGGCGGGATTGCCGCCTCCCTGAATGCCTCGTCCATCGCTTCTGCTGCATCCCGCAGGGTTGCCTGCAAGTCCTCTGTTTTCAAATACTTCACATACATGTCATCAATATAGAGCGTGGGTGAAATCACGCTTTTCTCATTCTTCGCTAAAAGGCTGAGTCCGTCCAGTTTCCGGTTTACCTTATCCACCGGGGCAACCCTTACCTCCATGTCCTGATAACTCTCAGGCATGTAGGATAAAAAGCTCTCTTTTACCACCTCTCTGAATATCTCATAATCCATCATAAAATACGTTCCTCCATTCCACAAAAAAGCGGGGCATATAAGCTGCTCTGGCTTACACGCCCCGCCGGGTTCATACACTGCTGTTATTCACTGTTTACGCTTCTGCGCCGTCTTTCTTTTTCTTCCAGAAGATGATGCCGATTCCGGCAGCAACAGCCGCAAACCCGAATCCGGCAAATACCCACGGGTTCATGTTGTCGCCTGTCTGCGGGAGCTTCGGTTCCGTAGGCTTGTTTGTCACTTCAAGAGTGTACTCAATCACTCTCGTTTTTCCGTCCTTGTATTCAAACTTCACTTCCTTTGGCGTGGAATCAAGGAGATAGCCTTTCGGAGCCTCCACTTCCACCACAGTATAAGTGACCGCACTCTCATACTTTCCGTCCTTAAATACTGCAATCGGAAGTTCCCCGCTTTCAGCATGACCGTCCTTGTCGGTAACAAGCGTTTCGATTACTTTCCCGTCCTTGTCACGGATTTCAAATTTTGCGCCTGCAAGCGCTTTTCCGTCCTCTGACTTCTTACTGATGATGACCTTTCCAACTGCCGCTTCGTCCTTCATCGCTACTTTCTGGATCTCGTCAGTCTCCTTTACCTCAAACTCAATATCCTGTGCAATGACATATCCGAATGGTGCCGTCTCTTCACGCAGGATATATTTTCCGGCAGGCAGCTTCTCTATCATGTGCGGTTCCTTGCCGGAAGTCCACTTCTCGACCAGATTGCCGTCCGCATCAATGACGGAAAGCACAGCCCCCTCAAGCTCGTTTTCGCCCGTGATGTCAGTCTTTGAAATCTGCACTTTGATCGGCTTGTTTTCAAATTCTGCCTCAAATTCGATTACTTCCTTATCATCGCCCTGATATGACGCATCCACATCAAATACCTTGCCGGACTTCACATATCCCTTTGGCGCTGTCAGCTCCTGCACATAATACTTTCCAAGCGGGAGGTCAGATACAAAGGTCAGTTTTCCGTCCTTTCCGGTCACGCCACGCTCAATTTCCGTGCCAGCCTTTACAACAACCTTGCCGTCCTTGTTCACGATGTCCTCTTTTGCAAACAGTCCGAATACGGCTCCCTCAAGAACTTCTTTCGTGCCAGCTTCTTTCTTAACCACGGTGATCTGCACCTTCTGTCTCTCATTGCTGATGTTCATTCCGGCATAGACCACTCTGGTATCCTGATCGATATAGGAAAGGTCTGCTTCGATTGGCGTATCATCCAATACAAAGCCTTCCAGTGTCTTTGTCTCCACAAGGTAATACTTTCCAAGCGGCAGATTGTCAATGCCTGCATAGCCTTTCTCGTCAGTAGTGATTGTCGCCACAAGTTCGTCCGCCTCATAATAGATTGTGTCAAGACCGTCCGGGCTTACAATGTCCTCCGCTGCATAGACTTCAAATGTGACACCTGCAAGGCTGTCCTTAAAGTAATTGAAAATAAAGTCATACCAGTGTCCTTTCATAAGGGTGGTGTCCGTTACAAATTCGCCGTCCTTGTTGATGATGATTGCGCCTGTCGGAACTTCATCTTTCATAACCGCACTCTGAATGTCAGCGGTATCTTCCACCGTAAACTGGATTTCCTCTGCTTTCAGATAGCCGTAAGGCGCAAATTCCTCACGGAGCGTATAAGTCTCCCCTGCGGCAAGTCTCTTGATCACATGGGCTTCTTCTGCTACGGAAGTCCATCTGTCAACCACATTGCCGTCCTTGTCAATGACTGTAAGCAGTGCGCCGGAAAGCTCTGCGCCGCTTGCAATGTCCTCCTTTGTAAATTCAAAGGTTGTCGGCTCATTCAGAAACTCGCTGCTGTACTCTGCAACCGCCTCATGCTGTCCCTGATACTCTGTCTCAAAAGTAATAACTTCCCCACTGGAAACATAGCCTTTCGGCGCTGCCAGTTCCTTTGCCTCATAAACTGCAAACGGATAATCCTTTCTGAAAGTGATTCTGCCGTTTTCATCAGAGACAGCGGTTTCAAGGAGTGTGCCTGCTTCAATGATTACTTCCCCGTTGGCATTTTCAATGTCCTCTGCGGCATACAGACCGAACTCTGCACCCGCAACAGGGGTATCTTCCTCCGCATCTTTCTTGATGACGGACATATCCAGCTTCTGTCTGTCGTTGGCAAATGTCACGTTTTCATGGATCACCGGGGTTTTATCGTCCACATAAACGAATGTTACAAGCTGTTCTTCCCCGTTCAGCACATATCCATAAGGCGCTTCTGTCTCCACTACACGGTACTGTCCGAGCGGAAGCCCTGAAATGCTTGCTTTCCCATCTTCCCCGGTGGTAAGCGTTGCAACAAGATCGCCCTTACTGTAATACTTTGTCCTGTTTCCGTCCTCGTCCTTCTGCATGTCTGCCGTAAAAATATCTTCAGCGGCATAGACTTCAAACTCTGCCCCTGCAAGGGAGCCTTCCTTATAAACAAACTCCTTTTCTTCGGAATCCGCAAACAAGCCGCCCTTGTAGCCGTCAAGGATTTCGCCTTTCTTCTCCACGGTCAGTTCCCCGGTAACGGGTTCGTCCTCATATTCCACCGTGATGATTGCATCATAGGTGTCGGGATCAGTCTCATAGAACGTATCGGAATCAACCGACACTTCCACATAATCTGTGTTCAGCACATATCCGAAAGGCGCTGCCACTTCCTCAATGCGGTAATTTCCAATCTTCAATGTGTCAGGCAGGATTAAGTCGCCGTCGCTGTCCGTGAAGAAAGAAGTGTGCGTAACCTTTGACGGATAAGTTGTAACCATCTTGACATATTCGTTTTTGTCAATGTTGAAAATCTTAAACTCCGTATTCGGGATAAGGACTGTCTGCTTTGTGTCAGCGTCCTTCTTAATCACACGCAGCTTTGCAGTAAATTCACGGTCAATGAACACACGCCATACCTGCGGCTCTGCCGGGTGGTTCTCCACAATCCTTACTTCAAAAGGTCTTACTGTTTCCATGTTGTGCGGAGTGACTGTTTCAATCACCACATAAGTGCCGTAAGGGATCGGCTGTGTCACGATATGCCCCTTTGCATCCGTGAAAAGGGTAGTCTCCCCCTTGCTGCCGATTTTTACGGCTTCTGCGCTGTCAAAATCATAACTTCCATCTTCCAGTACGGATAAGGAAGATTTCAGGTATGCGGTAAAGCCTGCGCCGGACAGTACAGGCGCTTCCGTGTCGTCCCCGTTGTCGGATACTTTGATAAGCTGGAACGGCTGCTTGATGACCTGCTCTGCCGATGTTGTGCTTCTTGACACTTCCGCTACCAGATCGCCCTCATAATCGCAGACAACATCATGTTCCTCTTCGTCAAGAAGATACCCCTCTGACGGTGTGATTTCCTTTACATAGTAGTTGCCGAGATAGAGGTTCTTTACCTCCGCATTGCCGCCCTCGTCGGTTGTCAGTGTGGCAACAATATCCCCCGCATGGAAGATAATGCCCGTTGCCCCGTCCGGGTGTACAATGTCATTGCGGGCATATAAGCCGTAAACAGCGCCCTCCAGAGTTGCGTCTCCCTGCGGAACTGCTTTTCCTGTCTCTTTATCCACCTTGTAGATGTGGATTTTTGCGGTTGTCCTGTCATTTGCAAAGGTGTGTGTAAATGTTGCCTTTGCGGTTGTCTCCGGCAGATAATTGAAATTGAAGCTGTATATATCAGAACTGTTCCTGTAATATGCGTAAGGAGCCTGTGTCTCTGAAATATAATAGCTGTTTGCAATCGGAAGGTCTACCGTGTAAGCGGCGCTGCCATCCTCCGCTGTTGTAACGGTCTGTAATGCAGTCCCCTTTGTCACGATGACCTGTCCTGCATAGTTCCTGATGTCATTTCCCGCATAAATCGTGTACTGCCCGCCGTCTAACGGATTTGCCGTCTCCGAATCTTTTTTTGTAACGGAAACTTCCGCTTTCTGGCGTGTGTTCAGCACTGTTGTCGATTCGTACTGCACTTCCACCGTCTGGTCCTTATACTCGATTTTTACGGTCTGCGGTGTCGTGTTGATGGTATATCCGTCAATGCTCTTCGTCTCTGTCACGGTATAGGTTCCAAGATGAAGGTCTGATAACAGCACTTTTCCGTCGCTTCCGCTCACAAGGTTTTCAGCGATCAGGTCCCCTTTGCTATAGACTTTTGTGCCGTCTGCCTTGTAAATGTCTGCACCTGCCGTCACTTTGAAAACAGCCCCCGGAAGTTTCTTTTTCTCATAAGTGAAATTGCTGCCATTCCATCCGGTCAGCACTTCCCCTTCCTTATAAATAGTGATTGCGCCAAGCTGTTCCTTGTCCGTTGCGCTGATCCCGGTTGTCTGTCCTGCTTTTACGGTCAGCGTGTGGACTTTGCCGCTCAGTACATATCCCTTCGGTGCGGTAATCTCCTTTACATAGTAGGTTCCTGCCACAAGCGCATTGGATTTTGCATAACCGTTTCCGTCCGTAGTCATGGTATCTACCTTATTGGTGCATCCGCTGTCGGAATAGATGCCATATACGGCACCTGCCAGCTTCACGCCACTGGCTTCGTCGGTCTTTACAATCTCCCCGTAGCCGATGTTTTCCGTCTTAACCTTAAAATAGGCATGGATAGGATCGGCGCTGGGACGTTCCGAAACAAACTCCTGATAGTTTGCTTTTTCCGTGAGCCAGAACACACAGCTTGAAGTTGTCTCCACTTCGCCTGCCGTGGAGTTCATGGTTGCCATTGTTGCCGCCGTGTTTACTTCCCTGCTGGAAATGGTAACGCTGTTCCCATTCTTTTCCACCGTGTACCCGCTCAAGGAAATGTCAAAGCTCCCAAGTACGCCATTGCTGTCGTTAAGGGTTTTCTCAAAACGCTGGTTCCCCTCATTCCATTTCAGCTCATAAGTCTCCGCACCACTCTGTGTCCGGCTCGCAAAACTTGGTCTTGTGGCATTATAAGACTTGCTGATGTTGTCTTTCAGGCTTGTATAATAAGCATAGGACGATGACGGGTTCGGAGCCGTATCGCACAGCTTCCTTGCTGCCGAATCTCCGCTGCCTGTACCGAACAGGTTTCCCACGATTATCCATACCATTGCCTGCGTCGCTATGAACTGATCGCACTGGTCATTGGACGGCGCTGATGCGCTGTTGCTGTTAAACCCAAAATACAGACAATAGCTTAAAAGTTTTTCCTGCTGTGCCGACATGGAAGTGCTTGAATTAGGGTAGCTGTTCATAAGCTGCCCGCCGTCCGCCGCCAGACCGAAATTCATGCAGTAGGCGGCATTGCCGTCCAGTATGGCATACAGGACTTTCCCGTGGTTATAGCCTGCCTTTAACTCGCTTACCTCGCCCGATGCTCTTGTCGATGCATACCAGAAAGCGATGTTTGCGCTGGAACTTGCCGCAAAAGCAGTCGTCCCATTACTAAACAGCGTGGTAAAGACCGTGAGCAGGGCTAAGAAGCCTGCCATAAATCTTTTCATTTTCTGTTTCATTCAGATCTCCTCCTTATAATAGGGCAAAAAAATGACAAGTCATGTGAAATGGCTTGTCATTTTCCGTTTACTGTTATTCTGTTTGATTCTTTCATTTACTCAATAATACATCGGTATGCCCTCTTACCTGTAACAGCGGAACTCATAAAAATCCGTCCCGTTCAGGTTATACACTCCTGCATACTCAATGTAAAACACAGGTTCCGTTTCCAGCAGCATCATTCCCGCAATGTAATCCGCTATCCCGTCCTCGCTGCCAAGTTTCCTGCCGGACGTGGTGGACGCTTCATTCAGGTCTGTCTCCACAAAAACGCTGTAATAGCCCAGTCCGTCATACGGATAATAGGAATTGTATTCTTCCTGCGTTATCTTCCCCTCTGCCAGCAGGCTTGCAAGGTTGTCCGTGGTGGTTATCATTCCACCCGCCTGACACTTTGCAACTGCCAGACTGCATACGGAAACGGGATCATAGGATACTGCGGTCACTGTCTGTTCCTGCTGCTTTGTTTCCTCTGGCTTTGTTTCCTCTGGCTTCGTCTCTTCCGGCTTTGTTTCCTCCTGCTTCGTTTCCTCCTGCTTTGGCACATCTGTACTGCCCTGTGCAGGTTCCGTTTCCTCTTTCTGCCCCGGCTGGCTTGCCGACTTGGGTTCAGGCGTTTCCCCTGCCTCCTTATCCCCCTCTTCCTGCCCTGTCTCTTCCGCCGTTTCCTTTTCGGTCTGCTCTTTTTCGGTATCCCCGTTTTCTGCCTGATCCGCAGCAGGGACTTCCTTATCCTCCGCCATATCCGGTTCCTCAGTGTCTGTTGCTGTTTCAGCCACTTCCGTCTCCATATCAGGCAGGATATTGTCCTTATTGCCGCATCCGGCAGCAAGCATGACAGTTACGGATAAAATCAGAAATAATCTCTTTTTCATATGAATCACCTTTCCTTTCCCCATAAGGGAAAGGCAGGCTGTGTCCGTGTACCACTGTCCTGTCCCTTATGGGCAGACTCTGTATCATATACACGGGACACATATCGGTTCAGGTCTGTCCCGTATTCTGTGCATTGTTTCCTCCTATGAAACTACTTCATTCTGCCAAAATATGCAAGCATTCTTTTCAGTCTCTTGTCCTTTGCATATGCCTTGTAAAATTTCAGCTTCCACATATCGCCCACCTCCTTTACCGCCTCCTCCCTTTCTTCGGGGGTACAGGCTTCTTTCTCTGCATCACATTCATCCAGCAGCCCTTCCACGCTCTGCAGGACCACATCATCTATACCGCCGCCGTTTTTCAGGAATCTGGCGGCTTCCATCATTTCCCACGGGTAAAGACAATGCTTTACGGACAGACCGCAGATCAGTTCCGCAGGCTTTGTTCCATATTCCTGCTTTGCCCTGCAAAGCCCCTTGTAAATCGCATCCAGCCATTTCTCTACGGTGGCATCCTTATCAGATACCGGAGCGAAATCGGGGGACTGCTCCATTTTGATACATTCATCTGCAAAGGCAAACCAGCCTTGCACGGCTTCCCTGCCGCATTCAGGGAACATTCTCATTAAAGATTCCTCAAATATTTTCTTATCCATACTTACTCCTTTCACCGTCTGCCTGCTGAAACACCTGCCATAGTCAGCACAATCCTCATAACAAGGGCGAGCAACAGCAGGAACAGTTTCGCTATCCCAAGTACCAGCTTCAACGCCACAAGCACCGCCTGTAATATCCATTTCAATATGGTAAGCAATACCACTCCGGTCTTTCTTAAAACGATTCCTGCCATAAAACATTCCTCCTATCCCCAGCCGTCAACCAGTTCCATCATGGTTGGATCTGCGGGTTCTTCTGTATTATTGCCTGCTGTTTCCTTTGCCACGGTTTCCATGACCATCCTTCCCATGCTGCCCTCCGCCACCCTTGCCGCCCCGCCTCCGAGGGCAGCGCCGAGCAGCATGATAATCTCATTCTTAACATCATTCTTTAGTTCTTCACGGATACCATCTAAGTCACTCTTTAAAATGTATTCCTCTTTCTTCTGTCCTCCTGTCTCTCTCAACAGGTTTTCATCCCCAAAGTTGTTTGCATAGAAGTCTATGGCATCCGTTATGAACTGGTTTACAGACTTATGAATGTCCGTATTCAGTTCCGCAAGCACCTTGTTTACCCTGCGCTGCTGTTCATTGTCAAGATTGAGGCGGTAACTTCGGAAAACAATATTTGACTTTGCCATATGCCCCACTCCTATCCTATCTGGTTACGATGCTTTGCAAGGAAAACCCTGCCAAGCTGTTCATACCCCTTTGCATTTGCCTTGATGTCCTCAATGTAGCGGATATTTCCGCTGTCATGTGAACCGAACAGCCTCATAACTGCCGCCCCGCCGCCTACGAACACAATCGGTATCACATCGAGGTTGTAACCGTGTTCTTTCAGGGTATTGTAGACTTTCTGTGCAAAATCACGCAGGCAGTCCTTTACAATGTTCATGTACTTATCCGGCAATGCTGCTTCTCCGGTAGCCATGACCTGCTGTATCACGTTTTCCTCAAGTTCCTGCCCGATCTGCCTGTTACATTCCTCATTGATTATTCTCATGCAGCGGATAAGTCCCTGCTGGCTTGTGATACACTCCGCCTCATTCGGCTTGCCATTCTCTATCGGCATGATGTCAATGGTCCAGCTCCCTATATCCACCACTACCACACGCCCCGGCAAAGTTCTCAACTGCTCCGCAACCGCCGCATAGCATTGTGGGAATACGGACACCCTTGCTATTCTTGCCGTGTACTTCTCTTTCTCAAAGCGGAAACCGACTTCTTTCTTCTTTGACAGGTAATCAATGAAGTCCTGCTTCTCTGCACCGAATCTTGTCAGGGGAAGTCCTACCGATAAAAGGACATCCGCATTTCTCATTCCCCGCTGCTTCAGTTCCTTTGCGATTGCCGCAAGGGTAAGCAGATAGAAGTTGTCATTCTCAACTTTGGTGTCCCTGACTTCAAGACGTTTCCCGCCTACCTTGTAATATCTTCCGTCCAGTTCCACCACATCATCATAAAATGCAGGTTCCGTTGTGATCTCCTTTACCCCTGTCGTAAAAATCTGTGTGGTTGTTTTCATGTTTGACCAGCCGTGGTCAATACCGATTACTTCAATATGCTTTTCCATTCCGTTTTTCCTCCATATCTTTTTCATGCTGATTTATCTCCTTAAAATCTTTCTCATGCAGGGAAAACAATACCTTTCCGATTGTTTGTATGGACATTCAAAACACAGGCTTTCTTTGTCTTCTTCCGTGATTTCAGGCTTGCCCTCTTCCTTAACACACTTCTTGGCGAGACACTGGCTGTTGTTTCCATAAAAGAACCGACACTTCATACAGCTTCGTAAATCGTTTTCAAGTTTTACCTGTGCCGCTATGATTCCGTCCGGTTTTGGAGCGTTCTGTACCCTTACGTTAATTCCCATCCACGCCACCAGCCTCTCTTGCGACGGAAAGCCTGTGCAGTTCCTCCATTTTTCTGTCTGCCATCCCTGCTGACTTTGAAAGTGCAAGTACAAACATAAACGCTGCTATAAATCCTACTGCTATCATCTGCCGCCCCTCCTTTTCTGCTCCGCCTTCTTTTTCTGTTCCGCCTCCATCCGTTCGACATACTCACGAATGTCAATCAGATCTTCTAAGTCATAGATTTTGGAACTCATAGCACGGTCAACATTTTCAGGAGTACATTCGCCATGTTCTGTCAATGCTGCTATTACTTTCTGCCTGATTTCTTCCTGTACAGAATCCGGCATTGCTGCTATATAGTGCGGCGGCAGCTTTGAAACTTCTGTGATTACCTCCTTTTCAAATCCGTAACTCTTTTCAAAGTCACTTAAAAACCTTTCTTTTACCAAAACAGCTCTTGCCCTGTTTTCTTCACTGGCTAACTCCACCAGTCCGTCTAAGAACTCAACTAGCTCTCTCTTTGTAAAGCCCATCTGTAAATCCTCCATTCTCCCAAACGAAAAAGTAGGACCAGATTAGCAATACACAAACGGATTATCCGTTTTAAGAGCTAATTTAGTCCTACCTAAATCTTTGTTATTTTGTTTCACCTCGCATTTCATTAAAGCCATAGAATGACCGTATCAGTAATCGACCATTATCTGACTTTCGTAATGTAGGTTTTCGATTTTGTTCAGCGCTGTCCTAATCTTGACCTAAATGGGCTTAAAAAAATAGGACTAAATCAGTGCAAACCCTTGATTTTACTGGGCTTCTCTTAATTTAGTCCTATTATAACACCTTCATGCCTTGAAACACCAAGCTTTTCTGCCAGTTCTTCCTGTGTCATTTTATTCCTCATTTTCCTGAGAAATTGTAAGTTTTGTCCAAAACCCATTTTAAGCAGCCTCCTTTTTATTGATAGGGTAATTATAAGTTTTATACAGGGAATTTTCTACCAGCCAGAACGTTCATTTTTTAATAATAATGCAACTTAAAGTTGCAAAAAAGGCAGCAGGGATATCTCCCTGCCGCCTTTTCTTTTTACAAATATAATGCCACTAGCACTTTTTTATGCTATTTTACTATACGTGCTTTTAAGACACCATCAATGCTGTTTAATTTATCTGCCATCTGCTGTGTGCTTTCTGAGTCTATATCAAATACACAATATGAATAATTGCCTTTGCTCTTATTTGTCATATGTGCTATATTTACACCCTCAAATACATTGGTAAGGCGGTTTAACATGCCAGGCACATTTTTATGTGCTACTGTAATTCTTCCTTTTGCAGTACATTCTCCTGCATCACATGCAGGGAAATTTACTGAATTTATTATATTTCCATTCTCAAGGAAATCACGTATCTGGTTTACTGCCATTACTGCACAGTTATCTTCTGATTCTTCTGTTGATGCACCGAGATGCGGGGTTGCAATTACATTTGGCATATTTGCCACAGCAGGGTTAGGGAAGTCAGTAACATATTTTGCTACTTTTCCTGACTGAAGCGCTTCTTTCATGTCTTCATCATTTACAAGTGTATCCCTTGCCATATTAATAATTACTACTCCGTCTTTCATCTTATCAAATGCTTCTTTATTAATCATTCCTTTTGTATCTTCAAGGAGAGGTACATGGACTGTTATATAATCACATTCGCTGTATATTTCATCATATGTTTTTACAATATTGACATCCCTTGAAAGTGAAAGGGCATTTTTTACTGAAAGATAAGGGTCTACGCCATAAACTTCCATTTTCATGCGGTTAGCTACATTGGCAACAAGCACACCTATTGCACCAAGGCCAATTACACCAATTTTCTTGCCCATCAGTTCAGTACCAGCAAACTGTTTCTTTGCCTTTTCCATATCTTTGCTGATATTTTCATTATCCTTATTTGCTTTTACCCACTCAATACCGCCATTTATATCACGTGCCGCCATTAACATGCCAGCAACAAAAAGCTCTTTTACACCGTTTGCATTTGCACCTGGTGTATTAAATACTACAATTCCTTCATCTGCACATTTGTCAACAGGGATATTGTTATAGCCTGCACCTGCCCTTGCTATTGCAAGCAGGCTGTCTGGAAGTTCTGTTTCATGCATTGAAGCACTTCTTACAAGGACTGCCTGTGCATCTGCAATATTGTCAGTTTTTTCATATCCATCTGTAAAATTGCCAAGCCCTATCTGGGCTATTGGATTTAAACATGTATATTTAAACATTATGCATTTTCCTCCTCAAACTTCTTCATAAAGCTTACAAGCTTCTCAACGCCCTCTTTTGGCATAGCATTGTAAATACTTGCCCTCATCCCGCCTACTGTACGGTGTCCCTTAAGGTTTACAAGCCCTTCTGCTGCTGCCTCTTTAACAAATTTTGCATCAAGTTCATCACTGCCCGTTACAAATGGTACATTCATAAGTGAACGGTCTTCTTTTACAACTGTCCCTTTAAAAAGCTTGCTCTGGTCAAGGAAATCATAAAGTATTTTTGCTTTTTCTTCATTCTTCTGCTTCATAGCTTCAAGGCCACCCATGTTCTTAAGCCACTTAAATACTTTACCACAAATATAAATTCCATAAGCAGGAGGTGTGTTGTATAAAGAGTCATTATCTGCATGTGTCTTATACTGTAACATTGTTGGTGTGCCTGGAAGCACATCTTCTGTTATAAGGTCTTCACGCATAATTACAATAACAACACCAGCAGGCCCTATATTTTTCTGTACGCCGCCATAAATTATGCCATATTTCGATACATCAACTGGCTCTGATAAAAAGCATGAAGAAACATCTGCTACAAGAGTCTTGCCCTTTGTATCTGGAAGCTTTTTATACTTTGTGCCATATATTGTATTATTTTCACAAATATATACATAATCTGCATCTTCAGAAACTGGCAAATCTGAACAGTCAGGAATATAAGAGAATGTTTTGTCCTCTGATGAAGCGATTTTATTTGCCTTGCCATATTTGGAAGCTTCCTGCCATGCTTTCTTTGCCCACTGTCCTGTAACAATATAGTCAGCAACTTTGTTTTTCATAAGGTTCATAGGTATCATAGCAAACTGCTGTGAAGCGCCTCCCTGAAGGAACATTACTTTATAATTATCTGGAATTCCCATAAGTTCCCTTAAATCTTTTTCAGCAGTTTTAATAATATTATCATATGCCTTGGAACGGTGGCTCATCTCCATAACCGACATTCCTGTTCCCTCATAATCAAGCATTTCTGCTGCTGCTTCTTTTAATACCTCTTCCGGTAATACCGCCGGACCGGCTGAAAAATTATAAACTCTGCCCACTTTAATGTGCCTCCTTTTGTATATATTAATTCCTTCCTTTTTTAAGGTCATTTTCATCAAATGCCTCATCAATGTTTTTGCCTGGTGCTACCATTGGAAATACCTTGTCGTCACTCTGTATTATACATTCAATAACAACAGGCACATCACTTGCTAATGCTTCCTTAAGCACTGGCAAAACTTCTTCTTTAGTTTCAACCCTGAATGCTTTTGCCCCCATTGCTTCTGCGAGCTTTACATAATCAAGGCTGTCATTTAATAATGTATGTGAATACCTCTTTCCATAGAACAGTGTCTGCCACTGGCGCACCATCCCAAGCACATGGTTATTAAACACAATTTCAATAACTGGCAGCCCGCTTCTTGAAGCTGTAATTATTTCATTCATATTCATGCGGAAACAGCCGTCACCTGCTATATTTACAACAGTTTTATCTGGAAATGCTGCCTTTGCGCCTATTGCTGCACCAAGGCCATATCCCATTGTGCCAAGCCCGCCCGATGAAATTAATGTGCGTGGCTTTATATATTTATAATATTGTGCTGCCCACATCTGGTGCTGCCCTACTTCTGTTGAAATAATTGCATCACCCTGTGTAACTTCATAGAGCTGTTCAATAATATAAGGGCCTGTAAGTACCTCTTTATTGTATGTAAGAGGAAGTGCATCTTTACGTGCCATTACCTTGTCAATCCACTCTTTATGGTAGAGCTGTTCAAGCCTTGAATTAAATATTTCAAGTACTGATTTTACATCACCTGTTATATTTAAGTCAACAGAAATATTTTTATTAACCTCTGCTTCATCCACATCTACCTGGATTATCTTTGCATTTTTAGCAAATGTTGCTGTATTGCCTGTAACCCTGTCTGAAAAACGTGAGCCAAGGACTATAAGCACGTCACACTCTGATACACTTAAGTTTGCTGTCTTTGTGCCATGCATCCCGAGCATCCCGATATAATAATTATCATTGCCAGGAAATGCACCCTTGCCCATAAGGGTATCTGTAACAGGTGCGTCAACACGCTTTGCAAACTCTTCAAGTTCTTTGGAAGCACCTGCTATAACAGCGCCGCCACCAGCAAATATTACTGGTTTCTTTGCTGCACGCAGTATTTTCACAGCTTCTTCTACTGCCTTTTCATCTATTTTATCTGTCTTTCTCTGTACCAGTTCTGGAACTTCCCTTGTATATTCTGTTTCATCGCTTGTAGCATTTTTAACAATATCTACAAGGACAGGCCCTGGCCTTCCTGAACGTGCTATTTTAAATGCACGCCTGATAACTGGTGCAAGTTCTTTTACGTCCTTCACAATAAAGCTGTATTTAGTAATTGGCATTGTTATTCCTGCAATATCTATTTCCTGGAATGAATCCTTGCCAAGCAGTGGAAGCCCTACATTACATGTAATTGCCACAACTGGCACTGAATCCATATATGCTGTTGCAATGCCTGTTACAAGGTTAGTTGCACCCGGGCCGCTTGTTGCCATACACACACCAACTTTTCCAGTTGCACGTGCATAGCCGTCAGCAGCATGTGCAGCACCCTGTTCATGGGAAACAAGCACATGCCTTATTTCATCCTGGTGGCGGTATAACTCATCATAAATATTTAAAATTGCCCCTCCAGGATAGCCAAAAATAGTGTCAACTCCTTGTTCCTTTAAACATTCAATAACAATCTGGGAACCTGTCATTTGCATTTTAGTAACCAATCCTTTCTTAATAGGAATTTTGTATAAAAAGTTTTTAAAAATATTTGTATTATATATTATAAATTTTTATAAATTAATATTATTTAATTTCCAGGACTGCCCCTTTATCTGCTGATGTTACCATTGATGCATATCTTGCAAGATAACCTGTCTGGACTTTTGGTTCTCTTGGTGTCCATGCTTCTTTACGTTTTGCAAGTTCACTATCAGATACTTTTACATTAATTGTATTTGCAGGAATATCTATTGCAATAATATCACCCTCTTCTATAAGGGCTATTGGCCCGCCTGTTGCTGCCTCTGGTGAAACATGGCCTATTGATGCACCTCTTGATGCACCTGAGAAACGTCCGTCTGTAATCAGTGCAACACTTGAGCCAAGACCCATGCCTGCGATTGCTGATGTAGGGTTTAACATTTCCCTCATGCCAGGACCGCCTTTTGGCCCTTCATAACGTATAACTACAACATCACCAGCAACAATCTTTCCTCCTTTAATTGCCGCAATAGCGTCCTCTTCACAATCAAATACCCTTGCAGGGCCTTCATGCACCATCATTTCAGGAACAACTGCTGAACGCTTTACAACACAGCTGTCAGGTGCTATATTGCCACGCAGTACGGCAATACCGCCTGTCTCACTGTAAGGTTCTTCAACCGGGCGTATAATCTCTTTATTTTTATTAATACATCCCTCAATATTTTCACCAACTGTCTTTCCTGTTGCTGTTATTAAGTCTGTATAAAGCAATCCCTTTTTATTTAACTCATTCATAACTGCATAAATGCCGCCTGCTTCGTTTAATTCTTCCATATAGTGGTGTCCTGCTGGTGCAAGGTGGCAGAGGTTAGGTGTCTTTGCACTAATCTGGTTAGCTATGTCAAGGTTAATCTCTACACCTGCCTCATGTGCAATTGCTGGCAGATGGAGCATTGTATTTGTAGAACATCCAAGTGCCATATCAACTGTTAAAGCATTCATAAAAGCTTTTTCTGTCATTATATCCCTTGGACAGATGTTTTTCTCATAAAGTTCCATAACCTTCATGCCAGCGTGTTTTGCAAGCCTTATCCTCTCAGAATATACAGCAGGCACTGTCCCGTTGCCTTTAAGCCCCATTCCTATTGCCTCAGTAAGGCAGTTCATACTGTTAGCTGTATACATTCCAGAGCATGAACCACATGTAGGGCACGCATTACATACATAGTTATCCACTTCTTCATCAGATATCTTACCTGCCGCATGTGCACCAACTGCTTCAAACATAGATGAAAGGCTTGTTTTCTGCCCGTTTACATGGCCTGCAAGCATCGGGCCGCCACTTACAAATATTGTTGGCACATTAACCCTGGCAGCCGCCATTAAAAGCCCTGGCACATTCTTATCACAGTTTGGCACCATAACAAGTGCATCAAACTGGTGTGCAAGTGCCATACATTCTGTTGAGTCTGCTATTAAATCCCTTGTAACAAGTGAATACTTCATGCCAATATGGCCCATTGCAATACCATCACATACTGCAATTGCAGGAAATACTATTGGCGTTCCTCCTGCCATTGAAACACCTGTCTTAACTGCTTCAACAATTTTATCAATATTCATGTGCCCTGGCACAATCTCATTATATGAACTGACAATGCCTACAAGCGGTCTTTCAAGCTCTTCCTCTGTAATGCCAAGAGCATTAAACAAAGACCTGTTTGGCGCTGTCTGCATTCCTTTTTTAACTACATCACTTTTCATTTTTAGACACCATCTTTCTTATTTTTATATACCCTCATTATAACACAAATAAGTAATATACACTACAATATAACCATTACAAGTAATATAAGCTGTAATATGCATAATACAACCAGCAACGGAAATAAACTGGCAGCATTATTTAATATGTGCTGTAACAAGGTCTCCCATCTGCTTTGTACCTACAAGTGTTTTTCCATTATCCATTATATCCACTGTCCTGTAACCCTCTTTAAGTACCTGTTTTACAGCATCCTCTATTGCATCAGCCTCTTTTACAAGGTCAAATGAATAACGTAACATCATTGCAGCAGAAAGTATTGTTGCAAGCGGGTTTGCTTTATCCTGCCCTGCAATATCAGGCGCAGAACCGTGGCTTGGCTCATACAGCCCAAGCTTTGTAGAACCAAGGCTTGCTGATGATAACATGCCGATAGAGCCTGTAACCATGCTTGCCTCATCTGAAAGTATATCACCAAACATATTTTCTGTAAGAATAACATCAAACTGTTTAGGGTCACGCACAATCTGCATTGCACAGTTATCTACAAGCATGTCTGTCAGCTCTACTTCAGGATACTCTGCTGATACCTCTTTTACAACTTTGCGCCACAGCCTTGAAGAATCAAGTACATTTGCCTTGTCAACACTACATACCCTCTTATTGCGCTTCATAGCAACATCAAAGCCCCATCTTGCAATACGCCTGATTTCGTTCTCGTCATATGTAAGCGTATCTATTGCTTTCAGGACACCATTCTCTTCTATTGTCTTGCGCTCTCCAAAATAAAGACCGCCTGTAAGTTCCCTCATAACTACAAAATCAAAACCACCATTAGTAATATCTTCCTTAAGCGGACATGCCCCGCTTAATTCATCAAAAAGGACAGCAGGCCGTATATTTGCATAAAGCCCAAGCCCCTTACGGATTTTAAGCAGCCCTGCCTCTGGCCTTTTATCAGGAGGCAGCTCATACCAGCCTGATTTTCCTACATCACCGCCAACAGCACCAAGCAGTACAGAGTCTGACGCTTTTGCCTTCTCCAATGTCTCATCAGTAAGCGGCTCACCATATGCATCTATTGAACATCCGCCCATTAAAAGCTCCTGGTATTCAAAAGTATGGCCATACTTCTCACCAGTCTTGTCTAAGACTTTTCTTGCTTCTGCTATAATTTCTGGTCCAATGCCATCACCTGGAATAACTGCAACTTTATAATTCATAACTTATGCTTCCTTTCTGTGTATACTGGTTTGTTAGTTTGCTTTTTATATATTTCAGTCCGCATGCCAGTATTATATAAATTGTAATACACTACTTCCTGCATTACTGGCAGGCAGGATTTTATTAGAACAGTTTTTTTGAAAAACACTATTTTATAGTGTATACAGAAATTATTGCGCTGTCAAGTTGTAGAAATGGAAAAACAGGGAAGAAATTTTATCATAAATAATATTATACTATATATTAAAATTACCGGTGAACACACAATATAGTCCACCGGTAATTATTGCCAGTTATATACAAATACCTTTTATGTATTAGAAATTATATTAATAATAACAACTTCATTATTTATAATATTCTTAACCATTTCTTATAAAAAGCTTCTATTTCACTATCAGAATAAAAATACTGCATAAATTTACTTTTATACAACTTATTTAAGTATTCTCTGTTAGGTATAAAATCCTTCTTAAAATTATCATAAATTGGTTTATACCAATAATCATTTGAAGAATTTTCTTTTGCTAATTCAAAATTACCTGCACCAGTAAACTGCCTGATTACCTGGACACATTCATTTAATTTTTCAAGTTTAAGAATAAGAAGTTTTATATTACCCTTCTCTATTATTAAATATCCTTTTTCTTTATCAAATGGATATTCATAAATATTTATACCCAGATATTTATATACCTCATCATCAAACCAATTTAAAACATAATCATGGTTAATAAATTTATAATACATATCCTCAAATATTTCAGTATATGCATTTTTTGATTTCAAAGTATTCGGAACATATGCATACTCACCTAATAGTCTTGGTAAAAAATAAAACATAAATGATACATTTCTGGCAACAGGCTCTCTTACTGATGTAATTACTCTTAATTCTTTACCACTTTTAATTCTATCTTTAATACTCATTATAGTTTCTTGTAAATAGGGCGTCATAATTTCTTTTTCCAACCCTGTTGGGTTACAATTAAAAGAATGTATATACATCTGTGGTTCTTCTAAACTCTTGTCCAGACCATCTCTTATTGACATTGTACCAACTTTTCTCATTGTTAAAATAAGTATTTTTTCATTAATTGAATTAGGTAAACGTATAGACTGCCCTACACTAAAAATAGTATTTTTAATCAAATCACATTTCTTATAATAATCAAAAATATCTATTATTTTTGTATAGCTGCTTAAATCATCAGAAGTAAATCCAAATAATCCAAAATTATCATTTTGAAAATATCGTTCTATTTTTTTGACTGTACCTGACACATATCTGTTTGCAAGAAATATATTAACTTCATTATGTTTTAATAATTCTTCAATTTTACTATAGTTGATAATTTCAATACCTTCAAAAAAACTCCCTGATTTAGATAAATCTTCATCACATATAAATTGAAATTTTAGTTTTGATTTTCGGATTACCACCTTAGAAAACAAACTTGCACCACATAAAATATTTAATTTTTCCATTTCTGCCTCCTCGTATTTTTATTTACAATTTTTCATGCTTTCAATTAATCTGGTATATGCCTCCTTTAATCCAACTTCTGGATTCCATCCAAGTTCTTTTAATTTATCTGAATTAAGCTTCATCTTGGTTTCAGCAGCATATCCATAAATATTTTCTTCTGGAATATCAAATATTACTTTTATACTGTTATTTGCAATATCTGAAGCTACCAATGATGCCATACCAGCAATGGTTATATGTGTTTTCTCATTAGAAACATTATATGCTTCACCATTAATACCTTTTAATAAGATAAATAAAAGTGCAGAAACTGCATCCCTTGTATAACAATAATTTCCTTCGGATTTTCCATGTGTGTGTAATATAATATCCTTGTTTTCAATAACACTTCTGGCAAATTGTGCAAATACCCTGTTTTCTCCAGGTAAAATACCTGCTCCAAAAGTTTGTGCCATCCTTGCAATTTTAACTGGAACTCCATATTCAGATAAATATGCAATACACATATTTTCACACATCCGTTTGCTTTCAGGATAATTACTTCTTACATCTAAAGGATTAATGTTACCTATCTGTAATTCTGTTACATTAAATGATGGTATTTTGAATGAACCATACATTTCCATAGAAGAAACATATACAAACGATTTAACAGACTTCTCTACAGCAAAGCTTAAAACATTATCTGTCCCCTCTATAGATGTTTTAATTGTCATAACAGGTTTTTTAACCATAATTTCTGATTTAGTAACACTGGCACAATGTATAATATAATCAATATTATCATCTATACATATTTTTCTTGTAACATCTCCAATAACAATATTTATGTCTTTCCTATCTAATAAATCCTTATATATATCTTGTGCTTTTTTTTCATCGCGTACTAAAGCATAAATTTTTATCCCTGTATTATTTATACGGTTACAGCACATTAACGCCAGCACCAGGTTCATTCCCACCAATCCTGTAGCACCTGTTATTAATATTGAAGAATTCTCCATTTGTTTAAAAGGAATGTCACTATTTGCAAGTATTTCTAAATCTTCTTGTAAACACCTATTATCTGGCCTTTCTAAATTCTTTTCCATACCAATCCTCCATGATTTATTACTAAAATCCATAAATTTGGGCATTTTCTTTTGCTTCTAAAATTGCACGCATAATATAAAAATCTTCAGGTGTTGTAATTTTAGTATTTTCACTTGGCCCATCAATTAAAAAAAGATTATATCCATGTTCCTGCATCATTGTACATGAATCTATAAAATTATTGCTGCCTTTTGCAAGGCATTGTTCATGTACTTTTAAAATATCCTTTAAATAAAAGCTTTGTGGTGCCCTGGCAACTCTTGAGTTTTTCCTGCTTGGTACATAATCAATAAAAGATGTATCATCATTAACTACTAAAACTGTTTCATTTACTACAGCAGTAGTAATCGCTGACCCATGTTTAATAACACTATTAATATTGTCAGTAATAACCTTTTCATTAATTAATGGACGTACCCCGTCATGAATAAGTACAATTGTATTTTCATCCTTTTGTTTACTTGCAAGTTTATTAGCAGCACATAATCCATTATATATTGACAACTGTCCTGTCTGGCCGCCAGGAACAACATCTTTTATTTTATCTAGTCTGTATTTATATATAAGATTTTCAAAATATTTAATCCAGCTTTCAATACAAACAACTACAATTGCATCAATCAATGGATGGTTTTCAAAATGTTCAACAGTGTGTATTATAATTGGTTTATTGTTCATTTCTAAAAATTGCTTAGGTTTTTCTTTACTATGCATCCGGCTTCCAGTGCCACCTGCAAAAATAACAGCAATATTCATATAATCCCTTTCTTAATTAAGTTAATATAATCCCAAGATATTTATTTAATTTATATCAGTTATTTTATATATTATTTATTTTTCATTTCTTCTCCACCTTTTGTAAAAGGCTTCGATTTCTTTATCAGTATAAAAATATTTCATAAATTTACTTTCATATAATTTTTGTAAATGTTCCTCATTTGGTATAAATTCCTTTTTAAAATTATCATATATTGGTTTATACCAATAATCATCTGAAGAATTTTTTCTTTTTAATTCAAATTTGTCTACTTCTGCAAATTGTTTTATAACTGGAATACAATTCTCTAACTTTTCTAATTTAATTAAAAGCAGCTTGATATTATCCTTTTCAATTACCGAGTATCCTTTATCTTTATCAAATGTATGCTCATATATATCTATCCCTAATGATGGTTTTAATTCTATATCAAACCAATCCATAAAATAATCATGGTCAATTGTATTGTAGTATATATCCTCGAATATTTCTGTATATGCATATTTCTGGCTCTTTGTATTAAGTATACCAGCATTAGCAGCTAACATAACTGGTAACGCAAAAAACATAAATGACAGGTTTCTTGAAACAGGTTCTCTTACTACAGTTATTGCTTTTAATTCTTTTTTATTTTTGATATTATTTCTAACAAATTCTGATGTCTCCTTATAATAAGGAGACATCGTAGTCTGGTTTAAATTAATCCAATTTCTAATTCCTCTTTCTAATCCTGTAGTATCACTAATTGAATGTAAATGAAGCTGTGTAGTGCCAAGACTTTTCTCTAATGCATCTCTAATACTTATTGTGCCAACCTTTTTCATAGTAAAAATTAGAATTTTATTATCTATGGGTTTCTTACAACGGATTAAAGAATTAATAATAAACATATTTTTTTTGATTAAAGTACATTTTTCATAATAATCTGTTATATTTTTAACTTCTATAATCTCTTTAAAATCTCTTGTGTACTAGTCAACAAAAACTGGACACAAATTTTAAATTTTTTTACAGCAAAGA
>CAQBGY010000020.1 GCA_948759685.1 uncultured Eubacterium sp. | reverse complement strand
CTTTCCCTACACGACGCTCTTCCGATCTATGGAGAAAAGAAATGGATTATATTGTAATGGATTTGGAATGGAACCAGAATCCTTACGGAAAAACTAATCATTATCCGGATATTCCTTTTGAAATAATTGAAATTGGTGCAGTAAGAGTAACGGAAGACAGGCAGATATTAGATTCTTATCAGCAGGTTATTCGTCCGAGAGTATATAAAAAACTTCATTATAAAATTCAGGAGATTACCCATTTCACAAATGAAGAATTAAGTCATGGAATGGATTTTAAAAGAGCAATTGTAGAATTTTTAGAATGGTGTGGTGATGATTATATGTTCTGTACCTGGGGCTCAATGGATTTAACTGAGTTACAGAAGAATATGCGGCATTACAGACTGGAGCGTATTTTGGAATTTCCATTGTTCTATATAGACTTACAGAAAATGTTTAGTTTACGATACGACGATGGGCATATGAAAAGAACGCTTATGAGTGCAGTTGAATACTTAGAAATTCCGGAAGATGGAGAGTTCCATAGAGCATTAAGTGATGCTTACTATACAGCAAAGGTTATGCAGGTAATGGATTTTGAAAAGTATAAGGGGAGACTATCCATAGATACTTTTTATCCACCAAGAATTAAGGAAGAAGAGATTTTTGTCAGATTTGATCAATATACGAAGTTAGTTACAAGGGAATTTTTGGAGAAAGACGAGATGTTTGAAGATACAGATGTCAGTTCTATGCTCTGTAATCAGTGTGACAGACCATTAGAGGTTATTATTGATTGGTTTTCCGATAGTGGAAAGACATATTATTGTCTGGGAAAATGTCCTGAACATGGATATGTCAGGGGAAAAATAAGAGTAAAAAAATTAGAAGAAGATAGTTTTTATGCTATTAAGATTATGAAGTCTACAGATGAAGAGGGAGCAGATTCCATTCATGAAAAGCAGGAAAATATTAGGGAAAAGAGACGTGAGAGAAGACAAAGGTCTCTTGAAAAAGAAATTGTCGTGGAAGAGATTTGGGAAGAAAGTGAAGAAGATGAAGATGACGACGATTAATAAAGAAGAGCTGCAAATCGTAAAAGATTGGCAGCTCTTCTTTATATAATATATTTATTTTGTTTCTTTATAATTTTTAATAAGTGCATCTAATTCTTCAAGAAGACAATCAACTTTTCCATAGAAAGAATCGTTGTTAGCAGGATTATCAAAATTATCTTTAATATCTTCAAGAGTATTAATAATATTATTTAATCTTTTTTTTCCGCTTCCATTTAAATACAGAAGATATCTACTGCGTTCATTTTCCTGAGGAGTCATCTTTTTAAGAACTACTTCCATATTTGGTTTTTCACCAATAAAACGATATGTAATAGAAGGTGAAGCGTGATTGAATAAGTTCTGAAGATAATAGATATCTCCGGTTTCTTTATAATATTTCCATGCAAATGTTTTACGCATTGTCTGTGCACCAATGGAACTTAATCCAATCTTGTGTCCTGCAGCACGAAGAACTCTGTAAGCCTGTTCTCTTGAAACCGGTTTATTTGAAGTGTTGTGACCCAGAATAAGATAAGCCTCAGGGTCTTTTCCCATTGTGAATTCATTAATAGTCTTTTGTAAATCTTTTGGAATAGAAAACGTATTTTTTATGTTTTTTGTTCCAATCTCTACAGTAATTTCTTTTTTGTTTGTAACGTCTTTATTCTTAAAAGCAAGAATATCCTGAAGCTGAAGCCCCGTGCCAACACCAAGTTCAAACATAATGTAGTATTTGTAATCAACTTGTTTTAATGTTTCCCCAAATAATTGTAAAGTTTTTTCATCTTTAATAGGTGCAACCCAATTCATATTAATACCTCCTAAATTTATTTAGCGATTGCGTCGTCTTTTCATAGCTCTTATTCTGTTAAGTTTTCTACGATGTAACATAATAGCAGTTAGAATTGAAACAATGATAATAATAACAAAAACAATAATTATAATTGTTAATAAATGAGAAGAATTCACTGGCTTATTTGTTTTCTTCGTTTCTGATTGTGTTGTTTTTTCCTTTTTGGCAGGAGTAACTTTTTTCTCTGTTATTGATTCTGTTGTCGTAGAAATTTCTTTTTCAGAGTACGAACCAGAGTTTATATATTTCATTTTTGCTGACCCCATAATATGATTTCCATATTTATAAGTAATGGTAGCAAAAGAATCATCAGTTAAGTGAAAAGATACTTCAGTATCTAAATCTGCGATAGATACACCCTTAGGAATCATGATAAAGGTATCTTTATCTACAGTTATTGTTTTATCAGTACTTGCAAATGGTGATGCAAGATTATCGAATGTGTTTGTATTAAATCTAGTATCATTTTCATAAATATTTAAAAACTCAAAGTTATCAAAACCATAGTCTAATAATTTTTTAGTATCATCAAAAACTACATCTCCATCTGATTTTAAAACAACGGAAATCAGGGGAACATTACCACGTTTTGCGTATGTTACAAGGCACTTTCCGGCCTGATCGGTATATCCGGTCTTACCACCAATAACATCAGCATCATAGTATTGGCTGGTAGGATGTATCATCATATGTCTTTGAATGGACGGGTAAGGTTTTTTTCTCTTATTATTGGCAGGTATGGTGTATTCTGTTGCATGAATGACATCTAAAAATGCAGGATATTGTATGGCATCGTTCATAATCATTGCCATATCATATGCAGTTACATAATGATTATCATCATGTAATCCGTTTGCATTTGCAAAGTGTGTATCTGTGGCACCAGCCTGCTTTGCCCGGTCGTTCATTAACTTTGTAAAATTTTCAGTACTTCCGGAAATATGTTCCGCCAGAGCAGTTGCAGTTTCATTGGCAGAAGCAAGCATTAGGGCGTATAGACCATCTTTTACAGTCATTTTTTCGCCAACCTTACACTCAATATTGGAATCTTCCCATGTTAAACTTTCGATATTCTTTTTAGAATAAACAATTTCCTCATTCATTTTGCAGTTTTCCAAGGTAAGTAATGCAGTCATAATTTTTGTAATACTTGCCGGATACATTTTTTTATGAGAATCTTTTTCATATAAAATGGTACCGGTAACCGGATTTATCAGTATGGCTGATTTACCAACAATATCAGGAGCCTTCGGAAAACCAGGCTTTGTATCTGCATAAGTGGCTGTGTTATATATATTTGTGGGTTGTCCTATTATAGATAGAACCATCACAAAAGAAACAATATATGTTATAATTTTTTTCATAAAAATCCTCTTCTTTAAAAAAATATGTCTCATATTATTTTACTAAAAACAAAATGAAAAATCAACAGTATAAAATTGTTATAAAGATGTTTCTATATAAAAAAGGCGCTGCTACAAAAATCTATTTTTGTAACAGCATTTCTAAAATATAATTATTTATTTAACCCTAGACTTGATTACTTTTAATCTTGTAAATTCTTCCCGTTCCTTCTCTTCCAAAGCATTTTCTATTGTCTTAACAAGAACTTCATAATTAGGTATGGTAATATTTTGTAATGCATTTGCACGTTTTTGTGTCTTTTTTATATTATAAGCAAGACGGTAAGCAGCATTTTCTATCATAGAAAGCCTGATGGTTAAGTCTTTTACTCTTTCAAAACAGGCTTTTGCCTTATCTAAAGATTCTGTTGTTCCATAAAAGGAATAAACAGGGTTTCGAACTTCTTCCACATGTTTCACTAAGGGGATTTCTGCACCCATGACACTCCGGGTCTTAATATGAATATCCTCTTCAGGCATCACATTAAATGCGAAGGTTTCAACGTTTCGAATCCCAAGCTCGATATTTGCTTTTTCTAAGGCTGAATAAGCGGCTGTAAATGTCTTATCAATTTCGGACTGAATGGTATCAGCCTTTTCTGTTAAGTTCATAATCTCTCTAATAAGAATATTACGTTTTTTATCCATCAGTTCATATCCCTGACGGGCAAGCGCCAGTGAACTTTTGGCAGCCATTAGATTTCCTTTGGTAGGTACTGTGTTTAAGTTCATAATAAAACCTCGTAATTAATTTTCTGCCAGTACGTCGTAGTACTTTTTCAAGATTTTAGTGTCAATTCGGTCCAGTTCTTCTTTTGGAAGAATATGAAGTAGTTTCCAACCAAGATTCAGTGTCTCGATAATATTTCTGTTTACACCAAGCCCCTGACCAACAAATTCAGCTTCGAAAGCTTTACCAAATTCAAGATATTTTTTATCTGTCGGTGATAATTCGTCTTCACCAATAACAGATGCGAGGGCTCTGGCATCACCAACCTTGGCATAAGCGGAAAACAACTGGTTTGCGATATCCTGATGATCGTCTCTCGTGAATCCTTCACCAATGCCGTCCTTCATAAGACGGGAAAGAGACGGAAGAACATTAATTGGAGGATATATACCCTGTCCGTTAAGAGAGCGGTCCAATGTAATCTGTCCCTCTGTGATGTATCCCGTTAAGTCAGGAATCGGGTGAGTAATATCGTCGTTTGGCATTGTTAAAATCGGAATCTGTGTTACCGAACCTTTTGCCCCTTTAATAATTCCTGCACGTTCGTAGATTGTAGCAAGTTCACTATATAAATAGCCGGGGTATCCTTTTCGGGAAGGTATTTCACCTTTGGAAGATGAAACTTCACGCATGGCTTCGGCGTATGTCGTCATATCTGTGAGAATAACTAAAATGTGCATATCCTTTTCGTAGGCGAGATATTCTGCAACAGTTAATGCCACTTTTGGTGTAATCAGGCGTTCTACGACAGGATCGTTTGCCATATTGAGAAACATAACCGTATGTTCTAAGGCTCCTGACTCTTCAAAAGATTTTTTAAAAAAGTCAGCGACGTCATTTTTTACGCCCATGGCAGCAAATACAATGGCAAACTCTTCATCCGTGTCATCTCCTAAAGAAGACTGGTTTACCAGCTGGGCTGCCAGCTGGTCATGTGGAAGACCGTTTCCTGAGAAAATAGGAAGTTTCTGTCCACGTATCAGTGTTGTAAGGCCGTCAATCGCAGAAATACCTGTTCTGATATAGTTTCGAGGGTATTCCCGGCTGACCGGATTTAAAGGCATGCCGTTGACATCACGTTTTTCGCCACTGACAGGAGGAAGTCCGTCAATTGGTTTTCCAATACCGTTAAAAGTTCTTCCTAAGATATCGGAAGAGAGGGCAACTTCCATAGGATGTCCGGTTAATTTCGTATGAGTGTTAGAGAGGGACATTCCTTCCGAGCCTTCAAAAACCTGTATCATAGCTTTATCCTGATATATTTCGATAATACGACCGAGGCGCTTTTCATTGCCATCATTCATTTTAAATTCGACAATTTCATCAAAGGCTGCATTCTCTACACCTTCTAAAACAACCAACGGACCGTTAATTTCACTTAGTCCTAAATACTCAATAGCCATGTAAGCACCTCCTTATGCATGTTCAGCCATAATTTCAGCATAGAAATTATCAATTTCAACTTTGTAGTCATCAAACATGGAAAGCTTATCATTAGGAATATCATATTTTATAGAAATAATTTTCTCAAAAATATTATTTTCTTTTAATACAGACATTGGCAGCCCAATCGCAATAAGCTTTGATGCTTTATCATATAAATAAAGAATGATCTTCATCATTAATAACTGTTTCTTTAATGGAACACAAGTGTCCTGGTCGTGAAATGCATTCTGCTGTAAAAATCCAAGACGAATAACTCTGGCAATTTCCAAAGTCAGTTTCTGGTCATCCGGTAAAACATCGCTGCCAATCAGTTTGACAATTTCCATTAAGGAACTTTCCTGATTCAGCAATGCTAAAATTTTAGTTCTGCAGGACACAAAATCAGGTCCGACATTGGTATTATACCAGTTGGCAAGTTCGTCAAAGTATTCGCTGTAACTTGTAAGCCAGTGAATGGCAGGGAAGTGTCTGGCATAGGCCAAAGATTTATCAAGTCCCCAGAAACAGCGGACGAAACGTTTTGTATTTTGTGTAACCGGTTCAGAGAAGTCACCACCCTGTGGAGAAACTGCTCCAATAATAGAGATAGAACCCTCTGTTCCGTTCAGGTTTTCCATGTATCCGGCTCTCTCGTAAAATGCTGACAGACGGCTCGCAAGATAAGCAGGGAAACCTTCTTCCGCAGGCATTTCTTCCAGTCGTCCGGATAATTCACGAAGAGCTTCCGCCCATCTGGATGTGGAGTCTGCCATTATGGCTACGTGATATCCCATATCTCTGTAATATTCTGCAAGTGTAACACCTGTATATATGGAAGCCTCACGGGCAGCAACCGGCATATTGCTGGTATTGGCAATCAATGTTGTTCTGTCCATCAAAGGATTTCCTGACTTCGGATCAATCAACTCAGAAAATTCTTCCAGAACCTGAGTCATTTCATTTCCACGTTCACCGCAACCGATATAAATAATAATGTCAGCATCTGCCCACTTTGCAATCTGATGCTGGTTCATTGTTTTTCCTGTTCCAAATCCACCGGGGATAGCAGCAGTGCCCCCTTTTGCTAAAGGAAAAAGTGTATCCATAATTCTTTGTCCGGTAACAAGAGGCTTTGTTGTGCCATATCTTGAAGCTGTTGGTCTTGGTTCACGTATCGGCCATTTCTGTGTTAAAGAAAGGTCTATGTGAGTGCCGTCATCTTTCTGTATTGTAACGATTGTATCGTTAATTGTATACTTACCGCTGGCAGCAACATCTATAACCGTTCCCTTTATGTAAGGAGGAACCATAGATTTGTGCACAATAGCACGGGTTTCTTTTGTTTCAGCAATAACTGTTCCACCAGAAAGATAGTCACCAACATTGACGGTAATGTGTACATCCCATTCTTTTTCGGTATCGAGTGAGTCAACACTGACACCACGGGAAATAAATGCTCCTGACTGTTTTTCCAATTCACTCAATGGTCTCTCTATTCCATCAAAGATGTTATTCAGAATACCAGGTGCAAGCGTTACGAAAATAGCACTGTCTGTACCATAGACCAACTCCCCCGGTTTTAGTCCGCTGGTTTCTTCGTATACCTGAATGGTAGTCATTTCTGAAGTTAAACCAATGACTTCACCAACTAATTTTTCTGAACTGACATAAACCATCTCGCCCATTTTAAATTCAGTTTTTCCTTTAATGTAAACAACAGGACCGTTGATTCCATATATTTTTCCTGTTTTTTCCATTGAAATGCCTCCTACAATGTAACTACAAAATTTTCCTGTTCTTCCACAAGACGGGTTTTGAAAGAATTATCAATTAGGATATTTCTTTCAGGAACAATGGTTCTGGTGCCGCCTAAGAAATCTTTTTCATATACCTGAATATTTACATGAAAAGATTCTGTTAACTGAGTTAATAAATGAGAATCACCGGAATCTATATATATCGTAAAATCAAAATCCTTATAATCATTACAGATTTTAGATATCTGAGATTTTAGTAATTCAGTATATTCAGAAGTTTTACGATATTCAGAAATTTTGTTACGGACAAGTTCAAATATTCCGGATTTAATTTCTGATTGTTTCTGTGTAAATTGTTTTTTTATAGTCATTTGTGAAGATGCCAGATTCTTTTTTGAATTAGCTTTAACCTGATTGATTCTGGCACGCTTAGAATCTTCTGACAATTTTTTTGCAGTCTCTTTATGGATAAGCAGTTCTTCATCCAAAGACTTTTTATAATTACTTAAAGATTCTACACTCTGATTATTGGCACTTTCTAAAGATATACTTCGAAAATGTTCCATTTTTTCTTCTATAGTCATTGTCCCTATATCCTTTCTAAAGTTTAATTCCTATAGCTTCGTTAATATATGTTGTAATAAAGTTTTCCTGTCTGCCGGAACCGTGGCGGTCAGGTATTTCAACCACCAAAGGCCTCTTTCTGTTTAATTTAATTTCGTCAATTAATTCAGGAATCTCAAAACTTAATTTTTCTGTTATCAGTAAGATACCAAGTTTTTTATCTTCTAAAACTTTTTCTACTGCTGTTTTTGTTTCTTTTGGACCGTGGGCAATCTCACCTTCTACGCCGGCAAGACGCATGCCGGTAAGGGTATCCACATTGTCACTGATTAAATACATTTTCATAAAAGCCTCTTTTTATGCAACATGTGTCAGAATCAGGAATGCAACAATAAATCCCCACAGTGCAATACCTTCTGCTAAAGCAACAAAGATCAGAGCCTTACCAAAAATACTGGAATCTTCGCTCAACGCACCGAGAGCGGCACTTGCGGAACTGGCAACTGCATAACCACTGCCGATACATGACAATCCGATTGCAAGACCTGCTGCAAGTAAACCTAAACCACTGGAAACTGTTGCGTCTGCTGCAACAGCAGCACTGGCTGTATTTGTGAAAAGAAATATTGTTCCAAAGAGAAATGTTCCAAAGAAAGTTAAACAATTTGTTAAAATAGTTCTTTTAAAACGTCCTTTGTTTTGTTCTCCAATAAAGTAAACCATTAATGGAAGTATAATTGTAAGTACTAAAGCAGCTAAAAATAAAACATTAATAAACATAATAAAATCCTCCTGATGTTCATAAAATTAATTTGTTTTTATTTGTTTCTTTTTCTATATGGAACGAACTCCCTGCCGTTACCTTCATAAAAACGACCGAAGATTTCGTAATATTCTAAACGAAGAACCTGGATACCAACTACCAGACCTTCCATTGCAAGAACAATGATATTACCGATAATCACTACAGCGATATTGGCACTTCCACCATTTTCTGCACCTGCCAGTGTCATTACGACCTGCATCATAGCTGCATGGCTGATTGCAAAGACACCAATACGTAAAAATGATAAAGCATTTGACAAATACGTAATCAGGTAATCAAAAAGTTCAAAAAACGCTGTGGCAGCAAAGATTCCGGGTGTATCTTCAATCGGCTTTTTCTTTTTTAAGATATTCTTTAATGGTTCTTCTAAGAAGATTAATACCAATGGAACAACAAACATTATAATTAACAAAACAGTACCCGGCAGCGAATGACCGGTCATGTAAAGTACAATAACAGCGATGATACTTGCATAAAAGATAAATCCGGTAACTGCATTCGGACCAAACAGTGCCTTTCCTATATCTCTTTGTTTTATGGCATTGGCAATATTAAGAATCATTGTGCTTAATATCACGAACGAACCAAAGAGAAATGCTGCAACAAGGACAAGATTTATCTGTCCAAGGAATGGAAGTGTAATCATGGAATGAAGCGGATGTATCAGCGATTCAAATTCAAAACCAAAGAAACTTCCAAAGAGAGCACCAAAGATACAGGAAAAAACTCCTGCAGCACAAACGATGCCTGCCAAATCCATTTTTTTAATTTTATATAGTAAGGCGCCTCCGATAACCAGACATAGTCCCTGACCTAAATCACCGAACATAATACCAAAGATAAATGCATATGTGATGGTAAGAAAAAGTGTAGGGTCAAATTCATTATATGCAGGAAGGCCATACATTCTCACAAACATTTCAAAAGGCCTTATTAATTTAAAGTTCTTTAATTTTGTAGGCGGTTTTGTCTTATGGTCATTAACATCATCATTCACAATGCACACAACGTTCACATCATTGTCAGTTTCCCGATAAAGTTTTTTTGCCTCTTTTGTTGTCATCCACCCGCAAAGAACCTGAAATGTTACTCCGGAGTCTCTTGTCACTGCTGCAAGTTTTCTCACATCAAAGTTGCTGTATGCTGTTTCGATTCTCCTAATCGCAGAGACAAGTTTATTTTTGTTTTTTTCAATAATTTCGTTAATTTCAATCTCTTTAGATGAAATCTGTTCATTGAGTTCATTTATTTTGTTAGAAATTTGTAAACATTCATTATTCGGAAAATCTTTATATTTCCGGGGAATAGGAATTTCATCAAAATGAATGTTCTTAAAATCTTTCTCAACATCATCGAAATATTCAACCGGAGCAAAAAAAACGCCATAGACAGTTTCTGCTTCGGTAAGGGTTGTTATAAAAATTGCATTGATATCCGGGTCAAGATAGGATTCAAACTTATCAAAACTGACACGGGGAATTTTACCAAATCTGTATTTGAAAAACTCCATGTCATAAATTCTTTTTAATGTATAATTTAATGTTTTAAAGGGTGCCAGTGTAGTATAATCCACATTTAACTGCTCAATTTTTTCTTTTAGTTTCGCAATTTTATCCCGAACATCTACTAAATCCTCGTCAATCCTATCGAGAAACTTTTCAGCTTCTGCAACGGTAATATTTTGAATTTCAGCTTTTTCAGGAGCATGAACTAACTGCATTAATTCATGACTTTTATTTAGAGAAGATTTAAATGGATTTTCTTCTGTAAATGTTGTGAATTGCTCAGTAGAACTAAATTCTGTCAGGGCATTTTCCAAGTGAATGTCATGCTTGCTTAAATAATGATTTACTAGATAATCAATCTGTGTCTTTGGACCGGCAAGTGTGACAAAGTTCATTTTCTCAATCATTACAAAACCCCCTTCTTTCTATTAATATAGTGTGAAATGGCATCCGGTTTATACCCATAACGGATACATTCCATGGCAGTAACAACTTTTGCCACTTCCAGACTCTTTAGATGCAGATATGCATTAATGCAGGCTAAAGAGTAAGGGGACTCTTTAAAGTCCTTTGTATATATTTCATGTAGAATACCGGCAAACTGCGTTTCCATATCGTCTACATCATTAAAACCATAAACTCTTCCATAATAGCATGAGTTAAGAAGTGTAAAAAATACATCATCATTTTCGGATTCTACAAAAGCTTTTATAGCAGAACGATCCAGATTATAATATATTGGTATTAAAAAAGCATAGATTTGTGAATAGGAAACAGTATAGTAATGTTTCATTCGATATATCCACAAAATATTTAATAAATCGACCTGTGCACCAAACGAATTGGTAAAAAACTTTTTTTCACCTTTGGGAACAAAATGTTCCTGATGAGTCCAAATATAATTGAAAAAAAACAAATCCAGATACATCTCAAAATCAAATAAACGGGGATTGTCTAAATCCATAATTTTCCGCATTGGCTTCTCATAAACAGAGCCATTCAGATTCTCTATAAAATCTTCCATTGTATGGGAAGCAATTAAATTGTCTATGTCTAACTTTGAGTGTCGCTTAAAATGTTTATCTACCAATATAGGTATCGTAGTGGAACGACAGTCCATAATGTTGCGCATACATGCTTTTATCGTAGCAATCTCGTATTTCATAAAGTAAAATTCTAAATAACGTTTTTGAGAACTGCCTGCAAAATGATATATTTTTGAAAAGTCACGGTAGGTGGAAAAGGTCATCCGCCCTTCGACTTCTCCACGATGTGCCTGAGCTGCATCCATATTTAACAGAACTTCTGAATAAGCAGGAAAGGTCTGTAAATAACTAATTAAGTCAGTTACAGATGTGATTCTTGTGATTTCTTCATATTGTTCCGGAGAAATCAGCCCCTTTTTCATGGCTCGGATTTTTGTAGTCATGCCACTGTAAGTGGTAAGCCTTCCATTTCCCATTGCTTACTCCTTTATTATCCTGTTAAAAATTTCTTCAGCCAGCAAATTGCTTTTTTTCTGATAAAAAGAGTCGAGTTTTGAAATATCTTGCTGACATGCTTCCTGAAAGTCTGCCAGTTCCTGTTCACACTCTGTTGCCAGTTCTTTTTCAAACCGGGCAATTTCGATATCTACCTGCTCTTCTAGTTTTTTATCAAAATCAATTTTCTGCTGTTGAATGTATTCAGCATATCTGGTCTTTTCATCTTGTGTTTTCCGCATAATTTTGGCAGATGCAGAATCTATTTCTGCAAGCTGGTCAATAATGCTATTAAGATCTTGGCTCATAGTATGCCTCCTTGATGATAAAGATAAAAAGCCCCGGTATCTTACCGGGACATCGAAATTTTAGGCAAGAGTACAAATGTACCCTCCTTGGTACTTTTTTATGTATTTTACTACTTTTTTTAAAAAATACAACAAAAAACTTGAAAAATTTATAAATTAAAACTAAAATTCTAATGAAAATAAAGTTTGTATAAAATGAGCTGAATTAAAGTCAACAAAAGCCATTTTATTTTAAAGTATAATAAATAAGAAAGGATAAAATAGTGATAAATTTATTGGGCAAAAATCGAGCTGATGCGAATGTCCGGGGTTTAGAACTATTATATGAAAGAAATATGAGACTTAGAAATGTACCTGGTTCCAGAGAGGCAATTGCAGATAGTCCGTTGGCAGTCAATGAACCGACAGAGTTAAAAGGAAGATGGAAGGAAGAGTTTGGAAATGAAAATCCGATCAGAATAGAAATCGGAATGGGAAAAGGAAAATTTATTACAACGCTGGCGCAGCAGAATCCTGATATTAATTATATTGGTATAGAGAAGTATTCCAGTGTCTTAATCAGGGCAGTAGAAAAATGTGAGGAATTGGAAGTCCCAAATCTTAGATTTATAAGAATGGAAGCGGAATATATCTGCGATGTTTTTGAGGATGGGGAGATAGACAGAATTTATCTGAATTTTTCAGATCCATGGCCAAAGGACAGACATGCTAAAAGACGTCTGACTTCAAAGCAATTTTTTGATAGATACGATGTTGTTTTGAAAAAAGAAGGGATTGTAGAATTTAAAACAGACAATGATTTATTATTTCAGTTTTCATTAGAGCAGGTGCCTGAAGCAGGATGGCAATTGGCAGAACAGACATGGGATCTGCATAATGACGACAGACTGATGGAAGGAAATGTAATGACGGAGTATGAGAGTAAATTTTCTGCTATGGGAAATCCAATACATAAATTAATTGCAAAAAGATAAATAGAAAAAAGAGCCTGTAACTTCATCTGGAATTACAGGCTCTTCTTCTATTTATTATTTCTTTAATCTATTTCTTAAATTTGTAAAAATTTTCGAATGTTTATTATTTTTTCGAACCTTCTCATTCTTTAAGACCGGTAGGTCGATTTCTTTTTCTTTTAGACGTCTATCTACGGTCTCTTCCATTAATCCTGTTATTACCGCTACGCACGGAACTCCCAGTAACATACCAAATACTCCTGCAAGCCAGCCACCAATAGTAATTGCAAAAATAATCCATAACGGGCGAAGTCCTGTAGAATCTCCCAGAATCTTTGGACCAATAAGATTTCCGTCTAACTGCTGTAAAACGATAATTAATACGCCTAGTACAAAAGCACTTTGAAGAGAGTAAATACATAACAGTAATACACTAGGAATTCCACCAAGAAACGGTCCAAAGTATGGAATCATATTTGTAACACAGACAATAATGCTGATAAGTAATGCACATTCAGTAAATCCACTGATACCAAACAATCCAATAATCATCATACTGACAAAACAAAGAATTCCTATTATCAGGGAATCAATCATTTTCCCATCGAAGAAATTGCTAAAAATACGAATAGAACGTTTCACAACATTCCAGATTTTTTTTGCACGTTCCGGTTTAAAGAAAGCAAATACTACTCGTTTGATACCACGTGCCTGCATTTTCTTGTCTATAATCAGATAACAGGAAACGATAATTGCAACAATAAAGTTAAAAATGAATTTTAAAACACTGAAACCGGTATCAACAATCGTTGTTGTAAGACTGGTGATTACCTTATTTAAAGTATCCTGCAATGTGGAATCAGTGTTCATTATTGTTTTTTGAATATATTTAAAATCTACATCCGGAAATCTTTGGGATAAATTATTTATAAAATCCATAATGGACTTTGCCCAATCAGGCATCTTCTCCAATAAAAGTGTTAAGCTGTGAATGATTTCAGGAATTAAATACATCATTCCAACAGTTATAACACCAATAACTAATATATAGGAAAATAGTATAGCCAGTATTCTGCTCAGAGCATCATTTTTGATATGCAGACATTTGTTAAATACAGTTTTCCGCATCCATGAAACAAGAGGATTGATTAAAAAGGCAATGAGTATACCGATAAAAAACGGTGATAATGTCGAAAAGAGATTTCCTAATATATTAGATGTTTCTTCCCAAAGGAAAACTGATCGTACAATTATCGCCATAATAAGAACAGTAACTATACAGTAAATACTGATTGTAAAATATCTGCTGTTCCCTTCAAATTTGTTTTTGTTATCATTCATAATAGTGGGTCTCCTAATACTGAATTTAATCGTAATATATTAAGTATAAGTACAAAAGAAAATAAGTACAAGGGAAAAAGGGCAAAAAGATAAAATTAAGTTATGCAAATGTTGGATAGTGTCATTATTCAATAGTAGATTTCCTAAAAATATGGTATAATCGGCATATAAAATTGGGGAGTTACATGGTAATGCAGATTAGCAGCAGGAAAAAATTTATCTGTCTTTTATTGGCAGTGGGTATGCTTTTATCAGGAATGTGCTTTGAAGAGATTCGGGCAGATTTTATTTTGATGGAAGAATATCAGGAGCAGTCAGCAGAACAAACCGGTAACTCTATAGGGATAGAGCATCGGACATACGACAGCGAGAAGATGATTCACAACTTTTTACAAAGCAGAAAATCATCTTCTACTTTGTTCTCCATGAAAGAGAGAGTTTTTTCTCCGGAAGCACGTACAGAAGAAATTTTAGTCCGGAATTTTGCACCAATTTCTGTGAAGGCAGTTGGCAAAGGACGTCAAAAGACGATGGAGTCTTTCATTCAAAGTCCGTATTATGCAAAGAATACAGAAGAGTTCTTTTGGTATTTATATCCCCAAAAGCGTTTACGGCTTTATAATAATGAAGCTGTTATTCGGTATATACATGAAAAGGATGGGAAAAAACGCTCTGTTTATATGATTTGATAAAAAATATAGACGGAGGAGAAGAAAATGGTAGAGACAATTACAGTTGTAATTTTGGCAGTGATTGTGTTATGTGCCAGTGCTTTTGGTGTTTGGTACATAAATCATGGTGAAGACGAAGACAGCCAAGATACAAATAAATAGAAATATATAAACTGTTTCCGGAGTTTTAGAGATAACATAATTTTTAAAACTCCGGAAATATTTTATTGTATAGGAAGAGTTTTTCAATATTGTCTCATGTTTTCAACATTAAAGTTTTCCGATATTTTGCAGAAAAACACAAAAATTCGCAAAAAAGAAAAAATTAGTAAAATATCTCTTGAAAAATTGGATAAACTATTATATAATAACATTCGTCGCTAAACGACAGAATTATTAATAAACGCGCCTCTAGCTCATTTGGTAGAGCACCTGACTCTTAATCAGGGTGTGCAGGGTTCGAGCCCCTGGAGGCGCACGCGGGTACCGGTTCGGACGTTAAATCGTTTGGGTTGGTACTTTTTGTTTAAGCGAAAAGCCATGCAAAAAGAAAGAAAAGATTACTTCGTGGGAGCTTGCTCACAAAAAAGTAATCTTTTCTTTCTTTTTATACGGCGTTCGCCGTACAGTGAGAAGGAGCAAAGCGGATTCGAACTGTAGCATGGCTTTGAGTAATGTGTACCGCAATTACTGCAGCATGGCTTTAAATAATTGAAAATTACATAAAATAAGAAATAGTACATTGGAAATAATAAAAATTGGCATCAAAAACCATTAAATTAATGACAAATACTCCTTTACAAACCATTAAAATAATGGTTCAATATAAAAAAGAGGTGATTATAATGGGAAATAAAAAATATGCAGTTTTAGATTATATTACAGCGGATGTTGTTAAAAGAGTAAGAAAAAAAGTAAATCTTACACAAAAAGAGTTTGCTAGTTTTATCGGGGTGTCAAAACCAACAATTGAAAGATGGGAAACAGGTAAAAGCAAAATAACAGGACCAGTTGTATTGCTTTTGCAAATATTGGATGAACACCCGGAATATATTGACAGTTTTTTTATTCCGCCTAAAAAGTTTCCATTGAGATTATACTATATGTATAAGGAAAAAATATGTACAATTATCGATGTTGATGATAACAACAGACAAGTCCAAATTTTCAATTATACAAAACAGGTGATGTTTAGAGCATTTGGAAATGTACTTAATCCAACATATGAGGAGTATATAGATTTTTTGAAGTCCAGAACATTTCCTGAAACACGAGATAAATTGAAATTAATATTAAAAGATTTGGATTTGCCCTTTTATGATCCATTTATGATTATTGAAAAAACAAATGGAAAAATGGCAGAAGACGATTTTTGGATTCGAATTGAGAGGTAATAATGGTAAAACTATTTGAACAAAACATTAAGAAAAATGAACGTCAATCATCAAAAGGAAACCAACTTAAGTGGCAGAAAGACAATATATGGTACAAGGCCGATTATACAGGGTATGAAGGATTGGCTGAATATGTAATCTCTCATTTGCTACAATATTCGACACTAAAGGAAAACGAATTTGTACTATATGATTTAGAAGAAATTAAATATAAAAGCAATATATATAAAGGGGTAAAAAGTAAAAGTTTTATAAAAGATGATTGGCAGATAATAACATTAGAGCGACTTTTCAAGATGGTTTATAACGAAAGTTTGTATCAATCGATATATAAGATTTCAGATTATAGGAATAGACTTGAATTTTTAGTAACCCAAATAGAAAAAATAACAGGGCTTACTGAATTTGGAAAATACATTAATAAATTATTTACAATAGACGCATTTTTTCTAAATGAGGATCGACATATGCATAATATAGCTGTGTTAATGAACGGAGTGGGGCAATATAATTATTGTCCAATATTTGACAATGGAGCAGGTTTGTTATCAGATACAGTAATGGATTATCCAATTAATGGAGAAATAATATCAATGATAAATGAAGTTAAAGCAAAAAGTATTTGTGACAGCTTTGAAGAACAACTAGAAATATCAGAATTGTTATATGGAGATAATTTGAAATATTATTTTACTAAAAAAGATGTTGAAGACATAGTAGACAGTATATTAATTTATGATCAGGATACAAAGGACCGTGTCAAAGAAATTATATTTCAACAAATGCGAAGATATCAATATTTGATAGAAAAAAATAAGAATGAATACAAAACGGTAAGGGGTTAAAGAAATTAATTGTCTGCTTGTTCATATCAGAAAGGTAACCAATCTCTTTCACATTGAAAAAATCACTAAACTGTGTATAATAATAATCAACAAACAGTGGAGGTGCTTATGGCAGAGAAAAAGACAAAGACTGTTGCAAAAACAGATGAAGAAAGATATTTAGAAGCAAAAAAATTAACAGATGCAACGCCATGTCTTATGAGAGATAAAGAAAAAGCAGAAATATATGATAGTATCGCAAAGATATATGAAAGTTTAGGAGACTATAAAGACTCAGAAACACTGTACAAGGAAGCAAAAGAACAGGCAAATAAATATAAAGAGCAAATCAAAGAAAAAAATGAAAAAGAAAAGCAGCAGAGAGAAAAAGCTGAAGCTGAAAAAGAAGAGAGTAAAGGTATTTTAAGAAAAGTTATTCTTTCGTTGATTTTAGTTCTTATCATTGCAGGTATCGGAGGGGCTGTTTATCTTAAAACAAAACCGGGACGTTATGCAAGAGCAGATTTTTATGAAAAAATAGAAAATTATGAGAAATCATATAAAATGTTTCATAATTTAAAAGACTATAAAGACAGTGCTGACAGAAGTCAGGAGAGCAGATATGAATTTGCAGTCCAGTCAAAAGAAAATAACCAATACACAGATGCAAAAGATGCATTCAGAGCTTTGGATGATTATAAAGAAAGTAAGTCATTACTTACAGAATTAGAAATCGATAATATAAAGAACTCAGAAATTGGAACAAGTGTATTATTTGGAGAGTATAAATGGCTTATGGTAGAAAAAGAAGCAGATAAAGTACTGCTTGTAAAATCTGAGCCAATAAATGGTTATCCGTATCATGAGACGAATGAAAATATTACCTGGGAAGAAAGTACTCTCAGAGATTATTTAAATTCAGACTTTTTAGATAAGACATTTTGTCAGCAGATGAAAGATAAGATATTACAAACAAATATTGTCGTACCGGATAATGAACAGTATAGAACAAAAGGCGGAAGAAAGACAACAGACAAGTTGTTTTTGCTGAATGACAAGCAGGCACAGGAGTACAAAAAAATATTGGATAATTATTTGAGAGACTGGTGGTTAATTAATCCAGGAAACAGTCAGAATACAGCACAGTACGTGTCGTATGGAGAAGTTATGGATTATGGATATGAAGTAAGTAACAAAAATATCTATATTCGTCCGGCGATGTGGGTGTCTATAAAATAAACGATATAAGGAAAAAAAGTGAACGATTGTTATAAAATTTTAACAGTTATGGTCTATAGTTAAAAAAATTTATAACAATCGTTCATTTTTTCTTTACTGACATTCAAAATTATATTCCACAATGCAGCGTTCGCAGGCATTTACAACTGTGGTTTCTTCGAAAGTGTCAAATCTTTTGAATTTATGTCCATAAGATTTATGCACATGCCCATGGACAAAGTATTTCGGTTTATGTTTTTGCATAATATCCCGAAATACGGAAAAGCCCTGATGAGGTAAATCCGTGCCATCGTTCAGTCCCTTTGCAGGAGAATGTGTTACAAGAATGTCAATCCCTTTTTTCAAAAATATTTTATGGCGGAGCCGCCGATATCTTTTTCGCATCTGTTTTTCAGTGTATTGAAAATGTCCCGGACGGTATCTCATAGACCCGCCCAGTCCCATAATGCGGATTCCCTTATATACAAATAAATTATCATCAATGCAGATACATCCTTCGGGTGGAGATGTAATGTACCGCTCATCATGGTTTCCGTGTACATACAGTACAGGAACGTGGGATAAAGTTACTAAGAATGATAAATATTGTGGTTTTAAATCGCCACATGAGATAATTAAATCAATATCTTTAAACTGGTCAGGAGAATAATGATCCCAGTAGTATGAAGATTCTTCATCTGAAACGAATAATATTTTCATAAATCAAGTTCCTTTACTTATTTAATCCCTGTTGAATTGCTACAGGCTTTGCATTTTCTTCCAGCTCATCAATGACCGGAATTTCACCAATAATATTGTCGGACAGCCAATCCATAGTAATAATATCGTCAGGGGATAATGTCTGATTTTCTCCATTTCGAATTGTTTTATCCTGAGAGTAAATCACACCGGAAAACGGATTAAAATCACCTGAACGTATTGTTTTTGCAAGGAGTTCTATTAGTCTTTTCGTACCTTCCGGCAGCCAGGGAGAAGAAATAATATCAATTGCATTTTCTGCCATTCCCCACCAGTAATTAATTGCTTTGGCACTTTTTGTGTCGTCAGATTTCCAAGTTCCATCCAATATGGCACGTATCAGTTGTTCATAAAACCGTCCCCAATGATATACCGGAATTGCAAGATTCCAGATGCCATCAGCAAAAACTTTATATAAACCGTAGTACCTTGTTCCCGCTTCCGGGACTGAGAGGTTTTTATCTGAGACAATATCCGGATGAACCTTTTTTAACTGCTCTTCTATATCTAAATCTTTCAGACAACTCCACATCAAATGAATGTTTGCTCTGGGATTTGTCATCTTTACACCTAATGCGAAAGCATTAATATTTGCAATTGTGCCATAAATTGGGTAATCAGCAATATATCCGATAACATTGTTTTCTGTCATGGCACCGGCTACAGCTCCCATAATGAATTTTGCTTCATGCATTCTGGAATAGTAAGTTCTCATGGAACTGTGTGGATCATGCAGCGAACAATTCAAAATGGTTGTTTTGGGATGTGCAATTGCAGCTTTAAGGCTTGCCTGAGAGAATGTTGGCGATGTTGTAAAAATCACATCGCAGTCATCATCAATAGCATCTTCTATAGTCTCGTCGATATTAAAAGCATTAACATTATCATAAAAGGTTGTAGAAACTTCTTCCGGAAAAGCCTCTTCGATATGAAGTCTTCCCAATTCATGAGAATATGTCCAGGACGATGAAGCAGAAGTCTTTTCGTAGATAAAAGCTGCTTTTAATGTACGATTATTGGTTGGAAGAAGTTTACTTAACACAGAAGCCTTTTTGGTTGAGGCTGTTAAGCGGAGTTCGACTTCGTTTTCAGACATTAATTCAAACTCTTTATAATTCAATGAAATTAGTTCATTTAATTCGCTGCTGTCTTTGGTTAAAAGTTCGTTATATCCATATAGTTCAACAAATGCAAGAAATGCATCTCCGCAGGTAATATGTTTTAAAGAATCACCGCCAAGGTTTGTGTATTCTGTTTTAAAACTTTGAAACAGGGAGCGGAAATTCATTTTATCATCAGAAGACCATTTCTCATCTGCATTTTTTCCAACCAGAGTCTGAAGTTTTTCAAAGCATCCTGATTTAGAAAAATAGAGATAATTAATCTTAGATAATTCGTAAAAATCCACATATTCATAATATATTTTAATATCTAAATCATCTGTCTTTTTGGGAAGGATACGAATAACTTCGCCAACGATAGAAACAGCGTCAAAGTATTTCAGTACACTTACACGCTTATTACCTTCAAGAACATAAAATTTGTTCATATATTCATAAGCTTTAATCGGGTCTTTAATGCCTTCTTCCTGCTGGCTGATACATAGATGAATCCATTTTGTTGCAAATTCAGAATCTGAATCTAAGATAGGCATAAAATTACTTGAAAAAGAATTGCTTCTGCCGGTTGTTTTCGTTCCGACAATCTGCTCCAGAGGAATTTCTACAAGCCCTAGAGAAACTTCATGATAATTTTTTTTAGTGTGTAAAATATCATCTAAAACTTCTAATGTTGGGCTTTTTCCTTGCATTAGTTTGGACTGATAATCTTTTTTACCTAATTTTGCTGCCTGTATATAATCATTAAACGACATGCTGCCTCCTTGTATGAAACGATGAATAAAGTTATATTTATAGTTTTATCATAAAATAATAAATTAGCAATCATTTCAAGAAAAAAACTGCCGTGTGTAACACGACAGTTTGCTTTTTAAATTAATTAATTTTTCCGTATATATACACTTACGCCTGTTTCCTGATAATATGCAGTAAGTGTAACATTTTTTGATTTCCACCAGGTTTCGATAGAACCGTGGGAAAATGTTCTTGAATATGTTGATTTATCATATGTTGATGAGATGTTTGATACGATAGATTCATAAATTTCCTTAGATAATTTTCCGTACTGTAATCGAATTTCGTACATTTTATCATCTTTATCAAAAACATATTCTAAAAGTGCGTTGTTGTCTGTTGGTACTACCTTTGTTCCAAAAAATTCAGGAACCTTTTTACCATTAAACCGATAAGTTAAATAAGCAGCAGTTCCATCAGGAGCAGCAACATAGTTTCCGTCTAAGGTATCATTCATATTTTTTTCGGCTTTCTGAATGGCCTTGTGGGATTTTCCGAATTTTACATCTCTTATGCTTTTAATATTTTTCTTGATTGTTTCATTTTGTGAACCTTCAGTTGCAATAACCGACACAGGTACAGGTGTTGCCTTCTGGTTGTTGTTTTGTACATCATTGTCGTTACCACTAAATTTGAAAATTGCAATTACAATTACTGCAATTATGATGACTGCTGTAAAAACTGCAATATACAGCATATTATTATCTTTCTTTTTTGTTTCGTTACTCATTTTATAACCTCCTGCAAAATACTTATTAATCATAGTATCATAAAATGTCGATTAGGAAAAGGTAAAAAGAAGAAAAGGATATTGAATAATAAAAAGAATTTGCTATAATAGAGAGGTAGTACCAAATATTTATAAGTCTCTCCTAAGACTTATAAGTATACTAACATATTTTTCAGTCCGGAACGGTTAAGGCAAGGGGGCCCTAACCGTTCTTTGCTGTAATGGGAAAATGTTGATATAGAAATAGAAGATGGGAGTGTTTGGATGCAAGGCTGGTTAGTTGTAAATGGATATTTAAAAAGTGAAAAATTCGAGGAGATATACCGCTGGCTGATTGATGCGGCAGAAAAAGAGGGAATGAAATTAAGAAAAATACCCAATGACCAGTTGGATTCAATTCTTCCGGCAAATCCACAGGAGACTGACTGGGCATCCAGACCGGATTTTGTGTTGTTGTGGGATAAAGATGTAAAATTAGCCAGACTTTTAGAACGGGAGGGTTTTAAAGTATTTAACAGTGCAGAAGGTATTGAAGCATGTGATGATAAAGCACTCACATTTATCAAATTAAAGAATAAAGATATAGAAATGCCAAAAACTTTTATAGCTCCGATGACTTTTGATAAAGAATATCAGGATTACACTTTTGTTTTACAGGTTCAGAAAAGTCTTGGCTATCCTATGATAATTAAGGAAAACAAAGGTTCTTTTGGTGAACAGGTCTATCTGGTGGAAAATTATTATGACGCAGTGGAAAAGATAAAGTCAATCGGTCATGATGAGTTTATTATGCAGGAATATATTGAAAGCTCAAAAGGCAGGGATGTGCGTATACATGTAGTTGGAGACCAGATTGTAACAGCAATGGAGCGGAGAAATGACAATGACTTCAGGGCAAATGTGACAAATGGCGGAAAGATGAAAAAGTATACTCCGACAAAAGAGCAGGCAGACATGGCAGCAGCAGTCTGCAGAGAATTAGGCTTGGATTTCGCAGGTGTTGATATTATGTTTGGTAAAGACGATGAACCGATATTATGTGAGGTGAACTCTAATGCTCATTTTAAGAATATATTTGACTGTACCGGGGTAAATGTTGCGGAACATATTATGAGATATATAAAAGGAAGGCTTTTAGTATAGAAGATTCTGTCATATTTCGGTAAGACAAATGGAGCATGGAGAAGATGATGAAACAGGAATGCTGGGTTCTGTATTATATGGAAGATTTCAAAAAAAACAGAAGGTTTGTGGATATTATCACAAACAGGATGGAAGAAGAGAATATTTTGACAAAAGTTATTTTGTTGGACAATACGAATATTGAGGTAATGTTAAAAGAGAACGTCCCTGATCTCGTTATTAACCGGAGCCGGAATTTTGAGATTGCAGAAAGGCTTGAACAAAAAGGAGTTAAGGTTCTCAATAATTCTTTTGTTACGAAATGTGCAAACGATAAATTATCTACATATAAGTTTTTGGAAAATAAGATAGAGTTTATGACATTATTAGAGGATGGACAGGAATATCCATGTGTTATAAAGAGCAGAAACGGGCATGGAGGAAATCAGGTCTATCTGGTGCATGATGAAACTGAAAAAGATAAGGTAGTCAGGCGATTAGATGGTGAAAAATATATTTGTCAGAGAGTTTGCAATGAACCGGGGAAAGATTTAAGAGTATATGTAATGGGGGGAGAAATTGTGCTTGCTATGCTCAGACAGTCAAAGGAAAGTTTTAAAAGCAATTATAGTCTGGGAGGAAGTGCAGAAGAATACATCTTGTCAGGAGAAGAAAAAGGCATTGTATACAATATATTAGATACAATGGACATTGATTATGGAGGAATTGATTTTATTTTTCATGATGGAAAACTTATGTTTAATGAAATAGAGGA
>CAQBGY010000019.1 GCA_948759685.1 uncultured Eubacterium sp. | reverse complement strand
TCTTCCGATCTGGTGACGGAGTATATTTATTATATCTTCTTAACTGTGCTTTCACTCTGGCAATCAGTTCAAGAGGGCGGAATGGCTTTGTCACATAATCATCTGCTCCCAAAGTCAATCCGGTAATCTTATCTGTTTCTTCATCTTTTGCAGTAAGCATTATGATAGGATAAGTATATTTCTCACGAATTTTCTGACACAAAGAAAACCCGTTAATATCAGGCAGCATAATATCAAGAATGGCAAGGTCAATTTCCTTATTTTCAATACAATCCAATGCTTCTTTTGCGGAATAATATTTATAAATGATATAATTCTCATTTTTTAAGTACACTTCAAGCAAATCTGCTATATCATGTTCATCATCAACAACTAATATTTTTTCTGGCATATAAAAGCTCTTTCCTTTCGCACGACAGTTTAATTTTTCAATGTCCGCTTTCTTAGACAAAGCTAGGACAAATACTCCCTACAGCAAGCTGTAGGGATATTGTTTATACAGTATATCAGAAATTTTATAGAAAGTCCAAACAAACTATATAATAAATCATTAAGAATTGCATAAGCAATCATTAAGAATTGCATAAAAATATACCGTGTTTTGCTGATACAAGCCAAGAAATCTAAAATAATATTTACTTATTTTTTCAGCACAATTTATCATCCTTATAATAAAGATTTTGATAAATAATGCATCTGCACATAAGATCATCATGTGTACCAATATCAATTATTTCTCCATTCTCCATAACAAAGATTTTATCTGCCTTTGCTGCTATTTTTGCACGATGGGTTATATATACTGCTATTTTTTCCTTACTAATTTTCATGTAATTTGTAAAAATTTTTGTTTCAGACTCCGCATCTAGCGCCGCACTTGGCTCATCCAGCATATACATGTCTGCTTGCTTGTAATAAGCTCTCGATAATGCAATTTTTTGCCACTGTCCACCTGAAAGTTGTTTACCATTATCAAACCATGTTCCTATTGTTTGATATAAATCATTTTTTCCGTTTTTTAATACAAAATCAACTTCTGCATTCTTTAATGCATCATAAACACTATCATCTTGTAAATCAGTCTCTATATCACCTAAAATTACATTTTCCAAAACAGTTCCTTCATATTTCAAAAAATCTTGGAACAAAACTGAGATTCTATTTCTATATGATTTCAAACTAATGTCGTTTATATCAATGCCATTTATTAACATTCTTCCTTCACTCGGTTTATATAACCCACATAAAATTTTGAAAAGTGTACTTTTACCCGATCCATTTTTCCCAAATATTGCAATCCTATCACCCGGTTTAATCGTGAATGAAATGTTGTGTACTGAAAATCTATTCTCAGGATAAGTATATCCTACATTTTTAAATTCAATTTCTCTGATAGTGTTTATAATTGTTTTTCCACTCACCATCTCTTTTTCATCAGCATCATCCAAAAAATCCCTTAGTAAACTAATATATAAATTAGAGTTATAAATCATATATATATTTGTAGCCATACTCATTGTAGATGTTTGAATTATACTAATAGAATTCATGTATGACATTGCATTTCCAATCATTATAATTTTTTTATATGCTTCTTTAATAGAATAATACATTACCAAAAGTCCCATTATATCCTGAACAATACTTATTGCAATATTTAATTTTAATTTGTTTTTTTCTATATTGTTTGATTGTTTTATAAAAAGATTTCCAAGCTGTTTATATTTATTCAAAAAAAAGTTATTGAGACCAAAAATTTTTATTTCTTTAAAAGATGTATCGTGTGTCATTAAATAGGAATAATACCATGCTTTCCTTTCTTGTTCACTTCTCGCATAACGAATATGAAATTCTTTATTTCCAATATAGACTTCCCCGAAAAGCATTGCCAATGAGATCAAAAAAAGAAGAATATCTATCCAAATATTCCAAGTCGCTAACAAAATCAACGCTGATACATATGAAATCATATTTGAAACCATGCTTAATAAAGATTGTAAAGTCTGATAAGGCTTTACACTTATTTCCTGCTCTAAGCGATTTATTGAATTATATGTCTCAGATTGTTCAAACTTTTCCAAAGACAAATCTCCGCATTTCTTCATTAACATGTAATTAATTCCATAAGTCAATTGATTACTTAATTTGTACATATTATAACTGCTGACACCTCTTACAATAGTTGCAATGATTGAAGCTATAAAGAATGTAAGTATTCCTGTAATCACCTCTTCAAAGCTATGTTTCATTAATTGGATTTCATTGACAATATTTTGTGTGATCATTAGTGATATTATAGGAAATAGACCAGCAAAAATTGCCAAAGATGTTGCTATTATAAACCTCTTTGAATCAATTGTCTTTATTAACTCAATGGTATATTTTATTAATTTCAAATTATTTAGCAATTTTCCCATTTTTGTAACCTTTCTATTATCAAAAACTGCTACATCAAAATATTTTGATGTAGCAGTTCTCATTTTAGAGTGTACTAGAACGAATGGTTTCAAAGGCAGCTACTCTATTTCCCGTTCTATACTCTCCGGCATCGCCGCAACCGCAGCCACAGTGTAAGCAACTATCATCGTTTCCACGATAACCAGCATATCCTTCGTGACAAGCACATGCCATTGGCTGGGCGCCACTGTCTACACTTCTTCCAAGTGGGTTAATAAATTCCATGACTTTTTCTCCTTTCCTTGAATATTTAAATACATATATGTAAACATAAAGTATTTAGCATTTTATTTGAGCTCCACATCATTATAATGTGACAGACTCTCTGGTTCTGATTCCAAAATAGAATGATAACGTATTAGATTGTTTTCCAAATATTGCCTTTCTACCCTACAAGGATTGTGCCTATATTCAAAATGAGTTCCTTCCTGATCATAACAGCTAACATAGCACAGTGTACAAAGATTAACTGCCCAACAATTTTTACAATATTTTGTAGCCTCAGATATAAAATCACTGACATACACTTTGCTAATCTTATCTTTATCTAATCCTTGTTCTACATTTCCTATATCCGGAATATTACCAACTTTTTCGCAATGTAAAAATTTCCCATCAACGGTAACATATACCCTACGTTCCCCTGGAACACAACATCCATTCATCCCATATCTTGCGACGGGCTTGTCTGTTAAAATTCTTTTATGAATTATTAACATTCCTTTATCCATTACCCCGTCTGTAAACAATGGTTTCTTGTCTTTCATATGATCTCGTTCCCATTTTGACAACGGTTCAAATGCTCCTTCAATATATTTTCTTTCCTCTTGACTTTGTGGAAGAAAATATGGACTTTCTCGTGGTCCTACATCTTCTCCTGATGTCAAAATAAATATATCTTTCGGAATCCAATCTTCCGTTTCAATAAAAGATTGAATTTTATCATACTTTTCAAGAAAGTTAGGACCTGTAGTTACAATATTGAATCCTATTTTCGATGTTTTTGCATTTTCATGGTATATTTTAATTATCTTCTTTGCGCCTTCAACAGTCTTATTAAAGCTACCTGTACCGTCTTTCAAAATACGATTTTCATCATGAACATCCTGAGGACCATCAAGACTTATGATAACTGAAAAATCATTTTCCAAGAAAAATTGAGCTATTTCCTCAGTCATTAAAACAGCATTGGTAGTTAATGCAAATGTAATTCCTTCCATTTTCTTTTTTGCATACTTAACTACTTTTGTTATAAGTTCAAAATTAATTAAAGGTTCACCGCCATAAAAACCTATATGACAGTTTTTTGCATGTGTTGAGTGATCTTTCAAAAAATCAACAGCTTTTTTAGCTACATCCCACGACATATTTCGGGTTCCAAATTCCCTGTACTCTTGATGTGACGTATTATATATACAATATTTACATCGTAGATTACACTTTTCAGTTACTTCTAATGTAATATTTTGAATCCCATTTGAAAGAATTTCATCTAACTTTTCAACTGCATCTCCTGTCAATGTCTGTACCGGATTAGCTGATAAGATATGTTCAGCTTTTATTGCTGTATCAATTTCATTTAATGCATCAAGAAAATCATCTTTTGTTAAGGGCAGTCCCAAAACATCACGATAATCATCTGATTCCAAAATCTTTTTTATCACCATATAAACATTGACTTTTAACTTAGCCACTTTACCTGTCCCTGTATCAAGAAAGTAGTAGTTTTTCTCAGTGCAAAATGTTTTTCCTAATCGACCTGTACTTCCATTTTTGCTTAATCTTTCAAATAGCAGTCTTACCTTTTCTTCAATATTTTTATCCATTACATATACCTCCGTCTGTAATTTATCTAGAGTATATCACTATAAATAATAAAAACTTTTTCAATGTAGAAAATCGGAACTTATATGTAATTTTTCCCAAAGAAAGATTTACTTTTTCTTTTTATTTTCTTGGTTTCTATATATTTCATCAAATCCATTAACGTATTACTGATTGAGTTTTTCCAACGCATTCAACCACGTACAGCCAGATAAGTACATAGTATTAATCAGTTCCTTTATAATAAATTTCGGAACCTAGATATCATGCGTATACTTATACAACCTTTCATCATACAAATCACTTATGGTATATTTTAAGATCAATACACAAAAAATGTATTGATTATTACTAGAGATATGAAAAGATAAATACTAAAAATACTGCGATATATATGAGCATCCTCACATATATCGCAGTATTTCCTATCTTATACCAGCTTCCCTTATCTACAAAACTTTTTAATTCCTGTCGGCTGCTTTGGCTGATGCAAGCAATACATACATCTGCTATCTGCCGCTGCCTTCACAGAATTACGAGCTACTTTTTCCAAAATTGTAGCTGTAATATTTTTCTTTCTGTTGTCTGACATATAATACACCTCCAATTTCATTATTTTATGATAGTATACCTCATTTTGTATGTCTTTTCTTTTTCCATGTTGAAATTCCGATACAGCATGTAATTTTTCCCCCTCAATCATACTCTATTCGTTATCTTAATTGTTTGCCCAGTTTCACCACTATGTGAGTATTATATTTACTCACTCATGTTGTTAGCTTATTTTGTCGAATTGTGTAAAAATATTATCAGAAAGGAAGTTATAAATATGGTGAACAATCGTATTCGTGAACTACGCAAGAGTGCAAGCATATCACAAGAAACTCTTGCAAAAGCAATTCACACTACTCAACAGGCAGTAAGCAGAATGGAAAATCACGCTTATGATATTCCTTCCGAGTCACTTATAGAAATGTCAAAGTTCTTTAATGTTACCACTGACTACATACTCGGAATTTCTGATACAAAGCGTGATTACAATGGGCAATACCGCATGAATCAGGAAATGGATAAGTGCTATGATATTGTCCAGCGTTATCAAAGACTATCTGAAACCAACCAAAAAACACTTCGCTGTATCCTTGAGCGCTTAGAGCAGGCGCAAAGAGAGGGCGAAGAAGAATCTGTAAAGGGAGTGGACAAAAATGCTGAGGATAGCGATCTGTGACGATGATTCAAAATTTACCGGGGAACTTGAAACTCTGGTAATCAAGGAAAGCCGAAAATTAGGAATCCGTGCGGAAACAGAAGTTTTCTCCGATGGTAAAACCCTTCTGAGAAGCATTCAGAGCGGCGAGCATTATGAGCTTATATTTATTGACATTGAAATGGAACAGGTAGACGGAATAACAGCAGCACGGAAAATCCGTGAGATAGACCGGACTGTACTGCTGATCTATGTATCAGGTTATGATAAATATTTACAGGAGCTATTTGAAGTTGAACCATTCCGCTATCTCTCAAAACCTTTAGACCACGAAAAATTTGCCCGTTACTTTAGGGATTCATATAACCGCATCAATGAAACAGAAGTATTCTACCAGTTTACGTTCAATAAAGAAATCAGAAAAGTACCTGTAAAGGACATTGTATATTTTGAAAGCAATAACAGAATCGTAAATGTCCACTTTAAAGATGGTACTTACGAATATTTCTATGGAAAGCTCAATAATGTGGAGAAGGAACTGGCAGCAAGCAGGCAGTATTTCCTGCGCATACACCAGTCCTTTTTGGTAAACTATGATTACGTCAAAAAGATGAATTTCTTTAATATGACTATCAGCTTTATGAATAAAGAATTGGATTTGAAAATCAGCGAAGATCGACAGAAGGACGTGCGTCAGCAATTATGCAAGATTGCTGGCGGAAAGGCGGTTATAGAATGAACGGATACCTGACTGCAATATCTGAACTTTTTCTGCCACTGCTCCATCTTCTCATTATCCAAAGGTGCATGAAGGCATTTTGGGGACCAGAGAAGAAAACCCTTAAAAGCTGCATAGAGTGGAGCCTATATTATGTATTTCTGCTTATCAACAATATTGGCTTTGATCTTCCACCGCACTTGTTACTGGCAGGAAATTTCCTGCTGATATTTGTGATTAGTTCATCTTCCCATAGGAAAAGCATCATGCAGCGATGCATATTTTCCCTGCTGATATGTACAGCATGGATGCTGGTAGAAGTTATCGTTATGGAAATACTCAAAACCATCGGCTTCGATACTGCAATACTCAAAGATGCCGGGAGCTTCATATCCAAAATGTGTATGCTGCTTTTGTCCGTTATCATAAGCCACTGCATCAAGGACAATCATTACTCCGAAATACCGCTGAAATATTTTTTGATTGTCCTTCTGATTCCTGTCGGCAGTATTTATATAATGCACCACATATTCCTCATTGCGTCTGCACACAACGAGTATGCCATGTTTTCCGCCACAGCCAGTTTTCTTCTGCTTGTCGTAAACTATATGATTTTTGAAGTCTATGACTGGATCAGCCGGGACGCTGAACTGCGAGAGCAAAACCGTCTGTATGCACAGCAACTGGAACTTTGCAGCCAGCAGGCAGAAGAACGGGAAAGCCTTTATCTTGAAATCCGCAGAATACGGCATGACCTGAAAAAGCATCTCACTATTCTTCTTGAAATGGTTCGGATCGGACAGATGAATGACACAGAGAGATACATATCGCAACTGTTAGATGATGGCATCGGGGACCGACCGGAAGAAGTTTCCCACAGCGGCAATATAGTAGTCGATTCCCTGATAAACAACACATATGCTTTAGCACAGAAATATAATATCCATTTCAATATCAATGTTTTTATCCCTGCATCCCTTCCATTTGAAAGCGGACATTTAGCCATCATTTTAGGGAACTTGATGGAAAACGCCTTAGAAGCCTGTCGGGAGATAAATGAAGGCAATAGATTTATAAACCTTGATATTTCTTATGTGAAGGAAGTTTTTCAGCTAAGCATAAAAAATAATTATCAGAAAAAACGCAAAAAAGATAATATCGGTCACTATCTCACTACCAAAGACAATAACATATATCACGGTCTTGGACTTTCATCTATAAACCATGCTGTTGCATATTATCAGGGACAGATGGAAATTGTAGATAATGACAATGAATTTCAGGTCATAGTGGTTATGTATGGTTCGTATTCCGAAAGTGGCTGATAGCATACTATTTCTTCACAATATCAAAAGGAGCGGTCATGGAACACTTAGCAAAAAAATTAACAGACTACATCTTTAAAAAAGGAATCATTACAGAAGAGTCCCTTGAGATTTATCAATATGGCTTTCAATGCTTTTTGGAATTATCTGCGAGTACAGTATGCAGTATTATCATAGCCCTGTTTCTTGGCATGATTCCGGAATGCCTCTTCTTTTTCCTGCTTTTTATCCCCATGCGGTCATTTGGCGGCGGCTTGCATATGAAAACATATTTTGCCTGTTTTATCGGTTCCTGTCTGATACTTTTCTCTACCTTGTTGGCAGTAAAATATATAACAATACCCGTCTTTATCGCTTTTGGATTGTACATATTTACTGCCATACTCATTCTGATCATCGGACCGGTTGACCATCCGAACAGGGAAGTAGATGCACAGGACAATCTTACTTTCATTAAAAGAACCCATTTTACGATACTTATCAGCTTGTTACTGGCTTTGTTTTTCGTTTTTACCAGAAATACAAGGTATATGTTTCTTCAAGCAATCGTATTTACCTTTATATTTATTACTTCCCTTATCGGACGCCTAATCTACAAGCAGCCCTAACTTTGCTTTCGCAAGATGTTCTGAATTTTATTCTGCCAGTCCGAAATATTCTGCCTGTACTGCTCCTGCAGGTTATCCGGCAAATCACTGTCGAGCTTACGGATATCGTCATAATCTTTCCGTGGCAGTAATTCCTTATGCTCATAGAACCATTGCCAGCGCCAGTTACGCAGTAAACTTTCCGCCATACTCTCCGGGGAAGAAAAAATTTCGTCCACTATCATTGATGCGTTCTGCTCTTCTTTGCTTAATAAGCCGATCAGGGACACATAGCCCACCTGATAGATATACGCAATATGGTAATCCTTTGATTTTTCAAGAACCTCTGAAAAAATATTTATCAATTCTCTATATTTATCCATTTCAAAATCTCCTATCTTGTCCTATAATATATAAGCCGCATTTAGCGCGAGTAAAATTTCATATACTAACAAAACTTGTATAAACAGATATATCAAATGCCATTCATACATATTAATAATAACAAAAAAGTAATTCAATAACATCATCCTTGCAGAAAACGGTTCTTTATTGCAGAAAATGGATAATCAGCCAATCCATTCTCTTACCTTTTCTACAATCTTCTCTTTCCACTCAAAATGCAGATAATGCCCTCCATCCAGCCGCAGCACTTCACTCTTATCCGTTTCTGTAATGACTTCCCTGTGCAGCGGTTCCCATGTCTCCATCAGCTCACAGTTATCCCCCGAAACGAACTGCAAGACTGGGACGCTTTCAGGAAATTTCATATCCCTTACAGACGCCAGGTTATCTTCCATATGGTTTAATTCGTTCATAATATCCCTGCTGTATGCAAAATCCATAGACAATATGCGGAACACTTCCAATTCCCTTTCCGAATATGGATAAGCGGTGTCTGCATAGACTGCCTTTTCCGGGTGTCCTACCGAGCATAGCCGGGTAATCCCGAATACGTTTGCTGCCTTCTGGAAATACGCCGAGAGCCTGTTTAATGTCACCATGCTGATCGGGAGCGGTTCTTCATCGGACTGCTTGGGAACAGACGGATCAATCCCTATAAAGCCAGCCACTTCCTGCGGATAAGCATTTGCCCAGTATAGCGAATACAGTCCTGAGAGTGAATGTGCCATCAAATAATACTGGTCACAGCCTAACTTTTGGGTACACTCATGCAATTCCTCCACAACCACGCTGATTTCCCGTTCTGTTCCAACCCGGTCTGAAAGCCCGTAACCAAACGGTTCTATGGTTATAACCCTGAAATCTTCTGACAGCATATCCGCCAATGGCAGAAACTCCATGATAGGCGAAACGCAGCCCCAACCGGGCAGTAATATGATTGTTATTTCGTTATCTTCCCCCTTTATATCAACTACCATGCTGTTTCCATTCACTTCCACAGTCTTTCCGTATGCATCTTCAATCTTGGACTGCTCTGCTTTTTTGCAGATGAAGTTCCAGACCAGCAGTGCTGCAGCAACTGCTGCTATAATTCCCAATACCCATTTCATAACCTTTAATATCTTTTTTCTCATGTCTTTCTCCTTGTCTTTTACAGTTTCTATCCTTTGAGCTGTCACAGGCTGCATGATTTTATTTTTGCCCCTGCCTGTTTTCCTATGCTTTCTCCGCATATACTTAATCTCTGAAAATACTATCCGCTTAATCCTGTCATTATCGTTCGTATATCTGACCTCAATGTTTTCTTCGATCAGTTCAGAAGCATTGTCAAGCATCTCACTTATCCTAATCTGCATTACTCCCATATCCTTCTTCAATCAGAAATTTTTTAAGCACCTCTCTTCCACGCCGCAGCCTGGTCTTTACTGTCTGGGGATTCATCTGAAGCTCCTGTGCAATTTCGTCTACTTTTTTGTACTGATAGTAATAAGCTACAAAAATCTTCCAGTCCAACGGCTTCAACTGTTTTAAAATATTCGCTATGATCCTCTGTTGTTCCCTCTGGACAATAATCTGCTCCACACTGTTGTCAATTATCAGAATATCCTCCATTAACTGTAAATTATGCCCTTTGGAAACTCTTAGCCAGTCCTTTGCTTTGTTCCTTGCAATGACTGCTATATACGCTTTGATACTGCTGTATTTTTCATAATTAATCCTTGCAGCCGTATTCCACAATGCAATAAATGTATCTGCGACCACCTCCTCCACATCTTCTTTTGTTCCTTTTGAGCCTAATAGGTTTTTGACAACAACAGTTATATAAGCACTATACAAATCAATTATTTCCTCAAACGCTTTTTCATCCCGATTCCGTAATTTCTTTAGTATGCTCTTTTCGTCCATTCCTCCAAATCCTATCCGCTCAAATTTTTTATCAATACGACGCTTGTAAGAATCTGGTTTCACTTTTACGAAAAAACAACAAAATTTTTCATAAGCCGGGGGAAAATTTGCATACTATAAGGCAGTCTGCAAAAAAGGCGCATAGAAACCCCTATACACCTTTTTCGACTTCCTTACATCTGCTATTAGAGCCTGTCCATACCAAACGACATTTCTTCCAGCATATGTACCAAATATTCCTGCTGCTTTGCATTTTTACTATTTAAGACATTTAGAATACGTTCTGTAATGGGGATTTCACTTAGACTTTCATACAAGAGATATGATAAAGGAACAGCCAATGCATCCGCAATTCTCATAAAGTTTTCTAATGACATCGTTCTGCTCCCACGTTCGATCCGCTTTATTGAATCAACTGAAAGCTCTGCTTTCTCTGCTAGTTCAAATTGTGTTAGATTTTGCTTTTTCCGGTATAATTTCACGTTATCGGCAATAATATATCTTATATCCTTCATTTTCTGATTCTCCATTTTTTTATTTGTTTGTGAAATGAAGAATCAGCGGGAGGTCCCCGATTCGACGCTCGTATGTATTTTTCCCGATTAATCAGCAATTTTCGACAGTAGCAAAAAAAAGAGTACACCGCACCGACCTGCCATGTCGATTTGTGTACCCGTAAATTGCCGTATTTACTTTTTAGGAGTATATCGTACTGTATCAGACAGTGTATATATCCCTTAAAAACAAATCTATGTAAAATATATATCATCAAAATTTATGGCAAAAATATACACCTAATAACAGTTATTTGTTATCAGGTGTAATTTATATAATGTTTTTCATTTGTTTTAGTTCTGTCAAATATTTACATAATAAGCTATATCATACCAGAAAAAAGATTGGCAAACAGTACCTTTGCAGAAAATGGACTATTTTTGCAGAAAACGGCAAAAGGAAGTCCTTTCAGACATATACATTAACTCTGAAAGGACTTCCTTTTGCTCAATCTTGCGCTTCTAACATAACCTTTAATTCATCATTTTTCCCGATTAACTCACCATATCTCCCTATATCAGTGACTACTCCTTCCTTCAGTACGATAATCTGATCCACTTTATTCAATATCTCTTTCTTATGTGTTATCACTATTACTGTCTTTTCTTTCAGCTTCGTATTCAAAAGTCCATTGATCTGTTGCTCTGAATAGGCGTCTGTGTTTGAAGTTGCTTCATCAAATATAATGATTGGCTTATCATGTATCAATGTTCTTGCAAGGGCTATCTTCTGTTTCTGCCCACCAGAGAGCATTGCGCCGTTCTGACCTACCACATAATCTAATGATACCTCTTTGATAAAATCGCCTAGTCCGCTGTCTTGACAAGCTGCTTCTATCTTAGCATCGTCTACCTGCTTATACAGACAAATATTATTTCTTATTGTATCATTAAACAAATATATCTGCTGGCTTACAACCGATACTATACTGCGGTATGCAGACAATGACAGTTCTGAAATATTCTCTGCCCCTAACAATATTTTTCCTCTTGCCGGCTCATACATTCTGGTAAGAAGATTAATGATTGTTGTCTTTCCCGAACCATTTCGCCCGATTATAGCCGTCTTGCTACCCTTTGCAAATAAAATATCAACATCTTTCAAAAAATCCTTATCTTTTTCATAGGCAAAAGAAACCTGTTCCATTTTCAAATCATTCAAATAAGGTTCCACATTCTTTCCGTTATCTGTTTCTTCCTCCAAATCCATAAAAGCATAATACCGTTTCGTTGACGGGATAATTCCAGATAGCAGATAGCCTATATTAAGGATTGCGGAAATCGGTCCTGTAACATAAGCACTATATGTAATAAATGCAAATACACTACCCACTGAAAGCTGCAAACCAAATGCCAGATTTGCACCCAATATATATAACAATGTGGTAAGGAACTGCACCATAATACTATCTATAATCATGTTCCACTGACCTAACATATTCATCTGTTTTTGATTTTTTATAATTTCATTCTGGTTAAGTACAAATTCCTCATGTTTTTTATCAAGAACATTAAACAGCTTAACTTCCCGTACCCCGCCAACAGTATCTCCGAACCATCTTGCATATTTTTGATTTTTTACTATAAAATCGTCCATAATCTGCTTTTGTTTCTTGGCAAAGTATTTCATCACGATACACTTGATTGGAATAAACAAAAGTACCAGTATTGTCATTTTGAAATCTATAATAAATAATCCAATAATGCCACCTGTCATACTAAACGCCTGCGTAATGACAAAGAAAACACTGCTGTCAGCAATAGATGTCATCTGGTTAATGTCCGTATTAATATTATTCAAAGTCTCCGCATAATTCGTATTGTTAAAATAACTTACCCGCAATTTCATAAGATGTGAGAAAGACTGTTCCGAAAGAAAATATTGTATCTTAGCTGAAATATCTACACGCTTTTTTTCTTTTATTATATCAATAAATGAATTTATGGTATAAATTGCCATAGACGCTAATACCAGTTCAATCAGCAATTTCTTATCGCCACCGATAAAACCATCGTCCATGATCCGCCTGCTGATGAGTGGTACACAAAGATTTAACCCTGTAGAAATAAACAGACAACAGACAATTACAACGATTGTTTTTCTGTATCTGTTCAATAGCAAAAGTAATTTCTTTACAGCCTCTTTGTTATCCATCTTCATCCTCCGTCAGTTTTGTTTCTATAAACCGATATATTTCTTCGATAGCTTTACTGTCAAACAATTCCGAAAATTTTTTCTCTGCCTTTTCTTCTTCAAAAAAAAATTTGACCACGATATTTTCTCCCTCATTGCAAAAACAAATCTCCACATCACAATCAGGATATACTTTCAAAAATTTTGCCCTATCTTCTAATGAAACACACCAAACGAGCAAATCACTCTGCTTATAAAAAATCTGGCTTTCAATAAATTTCTTCCATGTTTCCTGATCTGATGCAGGCTCAGGCATATACTCTAAACCATACAATACGCACTCTGGTTCCATACCTATTGTATATGCGTTATAACCATCATTGGCAAAAGATTTCTTTAATTCGGTAAGTACATAGTATCTATCTATTGTCGATTCCACTGTTAATATCACTACTGGCACATCAAGACCGTTTCCCTGATAATGGTTATTAATAATTTGCTGCTGTCTGGTTTCCCTGCTCCAAAAGAACCCCTGTACGTTCATTTTAGGAATATCATCTTTTCCAAGATATATTAAACTCTTACTTCCTATTTGCAACTTTTCCAAATCAGTCATGGAAAAAGCTATAATAGTATCTATTTCTTCCTGTATTTCTTCATACTTTCCTGTAACTGTTTCAAAATAATACTTTGCTTTACTTGCGGTTCCTATACCCAACACATATGCTCTATAAATCCAGTTCGGCTCATATATTCCGCTTATTATATGGAGTTGGCTCTGCTCACTTGCATATGTCTTTAAGCTCTTTATTTCAAATGTGCCATCTGCATTTAACTTATTAGCAATCAATGCACTTATATATGGAGCTGCATAGCTGTTACTCAATGATGTACTTATCTCCATATTGTGAACCCTGATTTTATGTACAGACGGTACAACCGTATCTATGCCCATCTGCATATAGTCTTTACAATAATCCAACGGACTGTCAGTAGTTGCCACCCCAATAACATTCGTAAGGCTTGCCGGATATGAAACAAAACCCGAATTAGCTGTTGCTGCTACTATAATCATGCCTTTTGCAGCATATTTGTTAATCAAACATCTTAATTTCTCATACTCCCTAAAATCTATTGTCCCTAAACTTAAATTAACCAGACTTATCTGATTTTCATAACACCATTGCAAGGCTGGATAAATGTTTTTAATTGCTCCCATTCCATTTTCATCCAAAATTCTTATACTAATTAAATGGCAATCTGAACAATGTTTCTCCAATATCATTGCACAATTTGTCCCATGTTGGAATTGTTGCTGATCTATATTTTTTGTATCATCTATACAAATACCATTTGCATCAACAACAATGCCTTTTTCTATCCCTCTCTTTATTAAAAGCCCATTAATTCCATTATCTATAATTGCAATTCTCGTACTATTATCCATGACATACCTCAAATTGTGCAATTCCTTTATTTATGTATATGTTCTCTGTCCAATTCTTTTATTTTCTCACTCATCGTTAAATTTTTAAAATTTTACTCTCCTAAAACAAGCAGACTGCGCACTAATTTCTTAGTGCAACAGTCCACAAAATTCATTGTGTAAATACTAAATTATACACAATTAGGATATTCTTTATTTAGTTTTCTTTGGTCTTTTGGGCTGGTGAAAGAGTGCTGAACATTCTGCCGTATTTCCAAGAACTGCCTTTTCCACATCGTTCCGGGCGATCCGCTCTACTACTTTTAATACCTTGTCCATAATTTTTCCTGATTTCTTCATTTTGCCATTACCTCCTGTTTTAATATTTTGGCTAAACACATTAAGAATGAACACAATATAATAGCAATTGACATATAACTTACATAGAGCTGGTTAATCTCCAAAACTATCAGTAAAACTATTACTGCTGCTTCCATCAGTACAAGCAATCTGGCTGACTTTTTGTTTTCCTGCAATTCACCTTTGCTCATATCAATATTAGGGTGATTTACTGTACCAATAACCTCAATGGCAAGCACTGACAATAACAGCATTCCATACATGAAATAAGTTTTCTCTGATAACACTGCCGCTATTTTAATAATTCCAATATAAGTTATAATTGTCGCAAGATAGCACTGCCAGAATTTATCTGCATGATAACCTCCGGTTCGTTTTCTCAATGATAGAAAAAATATCAGAAAAATTACTGTTGGTATAAACTGCTTAAAAATCATACCAATAATCAGCATGGTTCCAACTCCTATTAAATGTTCTGTTAAAACCAATAAAACATATTCATAATAATCACCGTTGGATTTTTCGATTATTTTTCTTTCCTCCATTTGAGCTACTAATTTCATTACCATCTTTTCTACCATACCTAAGTGTTCCTCCTTTTATCTAGTATAAAGAAAAATCACAATAAAACAATAAGCTTTGCAGAAAGTGGACATTTTAAAGCAGAAAACGGCACAAAAAAGCATCTTATATAATCAATCGGACATACAAGATGCTTTTTCTCAGGCAGGAATAATTATCGAAAAATAAAATTCATAATTATCGTCCTTTATGATATACGAACCACCATATTTCTCAATTACATCAATAATATTTTGTATCCCGATTCCATGTTCCTCTGTTCTCATTAGCTTCGTGGATTTTATTTTCCCATTCTCATAAACAATCGGGTTGCTGAATGTATTCTTTACTCCGATTTTTATCATGCCATCTTCATTTACAAATTTCAATTTCAATATCCTTTTTCCGCTATCGCATTTTTTACAGGCTTCAATCGCATTATCAAGCAAATTAGATAATATCGTAACAACATCTTCATCCTTAATCCAGACTCCTGACAAATCATTTACCCGCAGCACGACAACAATTCCATTTATATCCGCTTCCTGATATTTTGTATTTAAAATCGCATTCACTATTACATTATTCGTATCTATAGCATCCAATTCTTTATCAATGCTGCCATGTACTGTCTTTACATACTCTTCAAGTTTTGAATACTGTTTTTTCTTTAACAACCGTTCCATGCAATCTATCTGATTTTTGTATTCATGTGTTTTCTTTTTCTGTCTGTCAAAATTCTCCGATATTGAACGATACATTTCTGACTGGTTTTTAACCTGTAACTGGACTATTTTATTTTCACATAGCTGTATCTCCCTTTCTACAATATCGTTAATTAAATAGAATACCACTATATTCATTCCAATCATTCCAAAGGCACCTATAAATACCAACATCATCTGTTCAGGTGTCTCAACATATTTAAAAAATGAAAGCATTGAAATTATAATGACTATTGTAAAAATAGGGAAGATCAATAGTTTTAGCCAGTCCGTATCACATAAAACTTCAACAGATTTCTTACCCAGTTTTCTTCTTATGATAATGATTCCTAAAAATAAAATCGCTTTTCCAAGCAGAATCATTAAAATTTTTTCCAGATTGTATTGCTTTCCTACTGCTTCACTAAGAGAACACAATTCTTTGCCAATGGAATACGCAAAATAATCCGTAGACAACATCATTGCCTGATACAGCCACCCTAATACAAAGGCTTTCCCCATACTTATTTTCACATGCCATAACATAACCAAAACATATAGCGATGCTACTATTATCTGTTTTAAAATCAAAATATTTGAAAAGGTTCTTGCGGCTATAAATACACTAATTTCTAATGCCATTAACTGAACAATATTAATCCAGCCTTTGTTCCGTACTATTCCAAATATTTCATAAAAAAGTGTCTTCGACACATCAACCCCCTAGCCCCCACTCATGGGGGAATTAGGGCTTCCCTTTTGTTACTTTTTCATGCATAATAGTCTTATGAATATCTTACAAAATATCTTTATTGACCATTATGAGGAAATTAAATATACCCTTCATCCCAGACAAACTGAGATGGAAAATATCGATAAGATGATAAACTGCGGCGACCCTTCCTTTGGTGGTGCCATGTTTGGCTGTCCCCACTGCGGAAAGCTTAAGTTTGTCCCTTTCCGCTGCAAAAGCCGTTTCTGCCCCACCTGCGGCAATAAATATGCCATGGAACGCACTACCAGTATGTCCTTTAAACTGGTAAATGTCCGTCATCGCCACTGCGTTTTTACAATTGATGAGCAGCTCCGGGATTTTTTTCTCCATGACCGTTCCCTCCTCGACTGCCTTTTTCATGCCGTAAACAATGTTGTTTCACGCATGTTTTTTAAACAGAATAAGTCCATGAACTTTACTCCCGGTTTTATCATGGTCCTCCACACTTTTGGCAGGGACTTAAAATGGAACCCCCATATACACTGCCTTATTTCTGAGGGTGGTTACAGCGATAATGGTTTCTGGCGCAATACCAGACACTTCAACTATACCTACCTCCGCAATGCTTTCCGCACTGCCCTGCTCAATGAAATGGACTCCAAAACCGGCCCTTCTTTCAAAAGGGTTAAGTCACGCTGTTACCGGGATCACAAAGACGGTTTCTATGTCTATGCTAAGCCTAATAAATGTGACCCAAAAACTGCCATAAAATACATTGGACGCTATCTGGGGCGGCCTGTTATCGCCACATCCCGGATTGACAGCTATGATGGTGATTTTGTCACCTTCCACTACAACCGCCACGAAGATGACGCCTATGTGGAAGAAACTCTTCCCGTTATGGATTTCATAGTGCGCCTCATCCGCCATATCCCGAAAAAGCATTTCAAAATGATCCGCTACGGCGGTATTTATGCCCGCCATCGGGAGATTGACAAAAAACTTCACAGAGCCATTTCCCGTGAAAAGCATCACTTTTACAGAAGTTTCAACCAGTGGCGCACCGCCATCCTCTCTGCCTTTGGCTATGACCCGCTGAAATGTGAGTGCGGCACTGCCATGCTGTTTTTAGAACTCTATTTTAACCACAAGCGTGTTCCCCTGGAAGAATTGTACGGGAAAGCCATGTCCCGTTCCCGTGGAAGAAGGTCGTCTGCATGACTTCCCTAAATCCCATTCCTGTGGTATACTCCTTTCAAAGGAGGCTGTAATCATGAACCCAAACGCAGAGAAGCTACGCAAAAAATATATGGATAACCCACCCGAAGGCATGACATCCGGGGACATTCGTCGTATGAGCGGGGATGACCTTCTCGATATGGATTATTTCTTAAATGAAGACAACCCATTTGATGACGGTTTTGGAGAAGAAGGCTTTTATATCTTCTAAACCCCTGACCGTCTGTTCTGTGTCCCTAAAACGCAGTTTTATCTAACATATGTTCGGCGAATATATGTTTCTTTTTGCGCCTCAACAGGTCGGAATTTCCTATAAAGCAAAAAATTTTGCCACATAACACTTCAAACAAAATTATTAATGCTTCTGCCAATAAATCAGACATCTAAACTTCTCCCTGATATGATATAAATTGCTCCTTGACATATGTATATCTCGCTTTTGGTATTACCAGTTGGACGTCATTATTCAATATCACATGATACCGGACAACGTTCTTTATATGCTTAATATTCACAAGATAACTCTGATGTATCCTTATAAAATCATCTGATTTCAGCGTATCCTCCAGCGCACTTAGTTTTTCATACATGGTATAGGTATTCAAATTATCCTCCATAATATGAAATTCCAGTTTATGAAGTTTGCTTTCGATATACAACAGCCTGTCCATAGATACTTCTTTTGTTCCTTCCTTAAATTCAAATTTCCTTTTGGCAACTGAATAATTCAGTTTGCCTATGATGGCATCCATGCACTCATTAACTGTACCCTGAAAGTTTTCACTGCCTTTTAACAAATATCTGACAGCATCTAACCGATACCCTTCCAAAGAATAGCTCACATAAGCGGTTACAAATACAATAAACACTTCCCTGCTTGCTGCCCTGATTTTTTCAGCCACCTTGATACCATTCATTTTTTCCATATTGATATCCAGAAATACAACGGTATAACGTACTACCTCGATTCCTAACTTTACTAAATCCTCACCAGAGCTATATGTATCTATCTTAAAAACAAGACCTTTTTCCGTCATATAACCGGATATAAGTTCTTTTAGTTCTTCTGCGAAAATCAATTCATCATCACATATAGCAATCCTGAACATCTATTTCGGTTCCTCCTTCCCAAATCAATTTTATCGTGGTTTGTCTTTGATCCTTAATCCCCGTCTGTTCTGTATTTCGTCATGCATTACAAAATTCTTTAATATTTTCCCTACATTCGTAGTGAATGGCGAGAAGCAATCTTTGTGCCTGTCCTGTTACGCTGCTTATGCTTATAAAACCCCCTTTACATTTTATTTTTCTTTCATTTATAAGTCAATTATCTTGCAGAAAATGACCATATATAGCAGAATATGACACGATTGAAATTCAATAATACAGACTATTATAATAAATTATACAATTAGAACTCATTTCAGTCCATTTCGCATTTGTTTTTTTCAGAAAAAGTGTTATACTAGGGATATTCCCCTTCAAACTCAAGAATATAAAGGAGCAATGATACAGCTATGAAAATTCAGGATCTAAACATTTCTGCTGCTTCTAAATCCGCCTTAAACAGTATTGGCTTGACAATGGTTTCAGAACTTGCAGGACAAAACTATATTACTCTGATAAATAAGTTTCCTAAGAATTACAACATAGAACCTTTGATTAGCGAGCTGAATACTCAGGGGTATCTTTTGCCGCCAAGCGATGAAATATCCATTTATGATGTATCTATGTCAAAACGGTTACAAAATGCCCTCATACGGAATGGTGTCATGTACCTGTCACAGCTTTCTTCCTATCCCAAAGAAGAAATCCTGCGTTTCCGCAATTTAGGTGAGAAAACGGTAGTGGAATTGGAACAGATCTGTCAAAAATATGGTATTGAAATGCGTTCCTTACTATCTATCAAAGAACATTTTGAAAAATACCAGTTCCCTTCAAAAATTTACCCTCTGCTGTTTCAAAACAATATATCCTGCATAGATGATTTTAAGCATACAACAGCAGATAACTTATATCATATATGTCAGGAAGATTACAGCCTCACCATGCAGATTTATTATATTCTAATTGAAAATGGAATTGTATTTGACAACTGGCAGGATAAATTCATTTTTGAAATTTTGCCAGAAAAAAACGCTGCTATGTTATGGAAAAAGCACAAAATTTGTATGCTTTCACAAATGCCATCCTGCAATGAATATGAATTAAAGCAAAGCCTTTCATCTTCAAACTCATTTGCAGCAGCAATTAAGGATTTGTTATCAATCGGATAAATATGTAAAATAGCAGAATAAAATGACAGGTCATGCCGATCTGTCGTTTTTATTTCAGCAGCTCGTCATATGTTGTTTTCAACACGTTTCGGATTGCCCTAAGCTGTGACGCCTGTATATGCTGTATCCCTCTTTCTATCTTTACCAGTGCTTCTCTGGTTATCAGTACATTTTGTAATTGCATCAATGTTACCATTTCTGTCTGCCGTATTCCTTTTTCTTTTCTGATACGCCTGTTGTTCTTTCCGATAAATATTTCATCCTGTTTTATTTTCTGCTCCATATTATCACCATACCCTGAACCCGTTTCGGTTCTTTTTTAGAGTATTGTATTCAATAAAATCTCCGAAAAGGGACTTGTTTCAGTCCACTTTATGTAATTGTTATTGCAGAAATCGGTCATAAAATCGTTTAAATTTCCTTCATAATCAGATCATGTCTTTTCCCTTAAACAAATATTATAGACATTTTCTGTCCGTTTTCTGCAAAAATATGTCATTTTCTGCTATTTTATTGCGAACCTGTCTATATTACAAGTAAAATGGAAATATCAAAGGAGTGAAAATTTATGGAATTATATATAGATGATTTAGAAATTTCCTATTACATTAAAAATATGCTTCACGAATTAGGTTTTACTATGGTTTCTGATCTGGAAGGGCATGACTATATTTCTCTGATACAGAAGTTTCCCTTAAAGCGACACTATGTTGCCGCTATCATTCAGGAACTTAACAGTGCCGGATATTTGCTGCCCCCGGAAAATGCAGTAACAATTTATGATGTACCAATGTCTCAAAGGCTTTTACATATTCTTGAGAGAAACTATATCCTCTATTTATCACAGCTTTCACTATGCTCTAAAGAAGAACTTGCCCGTATGCGCAATCTCGGAGAGCAGACAATGATTGAACTGGAAGAACTATGTAAGGCTCAAGGTATAGAATTGCGCTCTGTACAAAGCATTAAAGATAATTTGGCTCCGTATCATTTGTCTTTTAATTCAATTCATTATGAGGGACTTTATAAATATAACATTGCTACTTTTGATGAGCTGAATAAACTGACTACTTACGATTTACATATAATATGCCAACAAGATTACAGAGAGACTATGAAAATATATTATATTCTAAAGGATAAGGGGATTATTTTTCAAGAGTGGGAAGATAAGTATCTGTTTGAAATTATGTCAAGAAAAGATGCTCATACATTAGGCAGAAGATACCGTATATACACTGTTTCACAACTATGCTCCTGTTCTGAAATATTTATTGATAGTCTGTCTCCTTCTCTACTATCAAGTGTAAAAAACATACTGACAAAATAGCAGAATATACATTTAACCAAAAGAGCGTTAGATACTCAAATATCTAACGCTCTAAAATAGAAACACCTATAGCCAACTATTCCTAAACTAACCTATGTTTGCGATTCTTCTATCAATCGGAACCACTCTACTCTCTCGTTATGAGTCCAAGTATAATTTCTCAGGATTCACCGCATTTTAATCATTTTTTGAATCGTTTCGCTATATTCTCATATGTCGCCAAATTTCTCTTGTAAAATTGAGATAAGTCATATCTAGCTAACTTTTGTAAATCCTGAACTGCATCTTCAAACATAGACAGGAAATTGCGCCTGTCATTCAACCCCATATTACCTATCCCTTTTGGCAAAGATGAAAGACTTCCACCTTTATCTACATTGAAATGTGCTTCCAATGCTCGCATTTCAACAATGCTTGCACTTGATGGATTGATATCGTTAATGGCTATTTTTTGTTCAAATTCTTTTCCATTTTCGTCCACCCCCTTAGCAACAACCACTGGATTATCTTCTGTTGATTCATCAGCATATTTGATGTAAAATGAAAGACCTGTTCCATTCCCACCCGAATACAACATATCATCTGTCATCATATAAACTTGCTTAGGTTTATTGTTATTAAATACTTTTTCATTTTGAGTATTTAATGAACTGTTGCTTTGAGTTCTTTTGTATGGATTAGATATACTATTTAATCCTAAATTGATTTGTGTCATATTATCTCCTCTTCTCAGGCACATGAGATATACCCCATGTGCCTGAAATTATATAATTTTTGTTCACATATTTAGTTTGCGCTAAATGTAAAGACATCCGTATAAGTTACTTCTTTGTACGGGAAATTTGTTGATCTAAATGTTGATCTGAAAGAATAACTTCCGGGTGCAGTTATCGGTCCGCAATCAAACAGATAATAAAATCCATCTGCACCTGTTCCTGAAATGATAAAAGGTTCCTTCTCAATCCAAGAAACGCTTTTGCCATTAAAAGTTGTTGTATCACTTCCATATCCATAGACTTTAAGAATAACACCGAAATTACCATTCTGCAGCCAGCCGTAACCTTCAAGTTCAATCTTAGTCACCTGCGGTGCTGGTCCATCTCCAGGCCACCACAAAGGACTAATACCTTCCTCATTGTCAACGCCTTCAACTGTAAGACCTTCATGATTATTGGTAACACCAACTGTCATTCCCTCCTCATTAGTCTTAGCTAATTTCGGAATGCTGTTCTCTTTTTCTGCTGCGAATGCCATTGTTCCCATCCCCATCAACATAGTCAGTGCTAATGCAAACGCAATAACTTTTTTAATTTTTTTAAACATATCTATGCCTCCTAATTTCAACTATTTTAATACAAATTATTCCAGAAATATATTATTAATAAAATGCCTTTCTCCCCTTCTTTCCTAACATAATTTATATATTATGGAATAATCATTGTATTTAATGAATTAAATTGATTCTTTATCTATTTACACTTATGCTAACATACACTTTTTTAAATGAAAATATGTCTTGCAGAAAGTGACCTATTATAGCAGAAAATGACTATCAATAACAATAATTTCATAAATTTTTATTACAAAACTTTCTTGAATTTATATTTATAGATGTCCGAATACATATTTCCAGAAGATTTCGGAACCATTTTTTCACTCAACAATCCTGTATCTATGGCAAAACCACTATCCATTACAGAAAGTTCCCCGCTTTGGAACTGAAATTCTGAGGAAAAATCGGGGATTCCAATATCTCCATACCTCTTAATGTTCCCAATAATATCCACCAATGCATCTTTAATCCGTTCTATTTTCGCATTATCCTTTGTATTGTTAATAAGGTTCGCCGCCCTTTCTGGCAATCCACCAATCTTACCATCTGATGTTAAATATAGTTTCTCCAATGATACATTTCCACCCATAACACCTTTCAGGTAACGCCGAACTTCCTGTACATCTGTGGCATATTGATATGAATGAGAGGGCAAATTCACAACACTGTTTGCAATTCCAATGTAATAGCGATATAACTGATCACTATACTTTTCTTCAATCAGATCTTCTACCTGTTTTTTTGTTGTTTGATTCTCTATTCCGTCTACTATCAAAGTTCCATCACTTCCGATTTTTACATACATCCCCTCAATATCACTTAATGAAATGCCTTTATCTTGCAATTCCTTGACAAATACAGTTGAAAAATTTTCTTTAAGCTCTGCCCTCTGTTGAGCTTTCTCATAATCTTTCAAATTAGCAAAAATCTTTACATATTCCAATTCCGCTTCACTTAAACGCTTTCCCTCTGCCATGTCCTGTAATAATTCATCTACTGTAGATTCTCCCGTATACTGCTTTTCCTTTGGCAAACTATCAAATTGTTTTTGATGCAAAAGTTCCACTTCTTTTGTATAATTTTGCTCCGTCTCCCGCAGGACTGCATTATACTTATCAAGATATTCATGCCAGTTTTCATCCTTCCGGCTGTATGCATTGTGAAGATTCCCATATGCTTCCCTGACAGCATCAGTCTTTTCATGCTCCTTATTTTCAGAAACATGGAAACTGATCTTGTAATAATCATCTGGTGAAACTTCCTCCCCGTTTCCGTTTTCTACCTTGATACAATATTGGTTGGTTTCAAGATCCCAATTAGGAATGTTCAGCTTTTTCCGACCTTCACCATCCCACTCCGCCTTTCCCACCTGATTGCCGTATTCATCATATAGAGTAAGATCATAATCACAACCCTTTGGCATATCTATATAAACTTCAACACCAAAGTAATTCCGCTGTGTACTCGTCAATGGAATAGAAAAATTATAGAAATCCACATCCTTCGCATCACTAAGATTGCCTTTCAGACTGCTGGTTTCGTCCTTGATCAGAAAATTCAAGTCCAGAAATACGCTGCCTTTGTCCTTATCAGAAACCTCATAAGTAGTATGACTGCGATAAATATTATTGCTGCTGAGTGTACAAGTATCCTCTTGCAGCGACATATTTTTCTTCATTTTTCCTTCAAAAAATGCCACCGTTTCCTTTCCAGTCATAAAAAAAACTGGCTTTTGACGAAATGCTGCTCCCCATGCAGAACTGTTATCACTTATTTCCATATTTAACTTTCCTCCAAAATTACTAATTTGCTAAAAGGGCGTTCTCAAATCAATATGATTCGAGAAACGCCCTCCGTGGCATTTTTATTTACATTCCTTCATACATTCCATACGGCGTCAAATAATTTATATACATCATTGTGTTTGCATAATAATATGCACCCACATAGCTCAAATTGGAACTCCACGATACACGGAATTTTGTTCTATATGTTCCTGCAATAGAACAAGAGGACGGCGCATTGTCATAATAAGTCTTTCCGGACTCACTTAAAATTCTGTAAGAGGAGTTCGCTGGCGATGCATAGTAATAAGTGACATCACTAACATATAAATCCTGTGATCCACCCATTGACTTATCCTCAAACCATATTTTACTCATGGCAAACAAGTCAGAACTTACTCCTGAAGGTGTCGAAATTGTAACTCCCGGACATACTCTTTCTGTTTCAGCTTTTAATCCACCACCATTCCAAGATACTTTACCATTGTGGGTTCCTGCGAACATTCCTGTATGCATCATTGGAAGCGGGCATCCTGTATAAAGCGCATAATGGTTGTGATCAGTTACTTTTTCAGTTAAGAACATTATAAGATATTCGCCGTTTTTGAGCTGCACATTGATAAGTGTCTTATTTCTTCCATCTATTGTTCTGCTATCAGTAGTTCCTCCAATTAAACTGTTTGAAGAACTTGAAAAAACACTTGTCAATGTATCTTTTTCAACAATTGCATATAGAACATCGCTGTCAATCATCAATAATACATTATTGTTACTGCCCGATACCACATGATCATATAATTGCAGTTTGTTAGCTTCCTGCAAATAACCCTCACGAATTGCTGCCTCATATGAAGCGGGACCTGTAGGATTGGACAACGTATATGTGAATTTAGGATTTTCATACTCTGCCTCTCCAGTTGAAGCATATGTATCATAAATATCCCGATTTGTTGACCATTTCTGTTCCTCGAAGCTATACGGATAAGTCCTATAATTCCACGCATATCTTAAACCTATGCCTGCATAAGCCTCAATTCCATCGTTCTCTGAATCCAAATCATCTGCTTCTGCCTCTGCAAATTCCAAATTTGTAACGTTTTCATCATACTCGCTCAGTCCCATCCCGCTGTCTAAAAAAACATCTTTCTCAACGATGTCCACAGCTTCGACATCATTGTTTTCTGCTGCATTGACAGGCATAACACCCATTGTGGCAGAGGTTATTGCCAACGTCAATGCTGCAACCATAGTTACTAATTTCTTTTTTTTCATTACAATTCCACCTTTCTACTGTTTTTAATTCTTATGTGTAAAAGAACTTACGTCTTTTAACACCCCTCGACTTTTGTAAACAAGCCTTACATAAACTAATTATAAAAGTATACAATAAAAAAACAATACGCCTTGCAGAATGTGACCATTTATTGCAGAAAATGGCACTAATTTGAAGTGGTAAACTAAAACTGGACACGGGGGTGCAAAAACTAGACACGATGGTA